>WFRG01000135.1 GCA_015486705.1 Hippea sp.
ACTTTCCACAAATAGATAAAAGGAGGATAAGTTCGACCAATGTGTTAGAAAGAGTAAATAAGGAAATTAGAAGGAGGTCAAAAGTGGTATCTGTTTTTCCATCAAGAGAATCCTATCTTAGGCTCATTACCTCATACTTGATGGAATATACTGAAGACTGGGAGATTGAGAGAAGTTATATTCAACCAGATAAATTGCAGCAGGTTATGGAAATTTATGAGGCGCAGTTTAAAGCTGCCTGATGTTCAATGAAAAAAACTCACTGGGAAGAAAAATTGCGAACAAAACTTGACAGTATCTTAAGGTAGGTTTTTCTCACCTATTTCTCGCTTAGTTTTCAAAAGTTTATATACAACCAGAATTAACAAACCTAACGTAATAAAAGTATCAGCTAAATTAAAAGCAGGGTAGTGGTACTGGCCTATATGAAAATCCAAAAAATCCACGACATATCCTTTAAACAGTCTACCGTAAAGGTTGCCCAAATCTCCTCCGCCCAAAAAAGACAACCCCAATATGTAAAACTGGTTTCTATCTTTACCAAACAGAATTAAATACAGAACAACAATCAATACAACCGCACTAATACCACTAAATAAAACCACCCTTAAAAAATCTGGCATATGGGCAAAGGCCCCAAAGGCTATACCCTCATTGCGAATATGTACAATATTGAAAAAACCTTTTATAACATAAAAACCGTTATTTAGCTCAATATGTTCAGTTATGTATAACTTTGTATAATAATCGAGTATAAAAAAAAGGAGTATCAAAGATACTCCTAAAACGGAAGAGACTAATGACTTATTCACTTCTCTCTTCAACAAATTCCACTATTGAAACAGGGGCTGCATCACCCTTTCTATACCCCAATTTTATCCTTCTAACATAACCACCGTTTCTCGTTGCATACCTGGGCGCTATATTGTCAAACAGCTTCCTCACTGCCTGTCTATTGTTATTAAGTTTTGATAGAGCTCTTCTTCTTGTGGCCAACGTGTCATTTTTGGCTAACGTTACAAGCTTGCTTATAAATCTAACAAGTTCCCTTGCTTTTGCATCTGTCGTTTTGATTCTCTCTTCTTTTATCAAAGAAATAGCTAAATTTCTCAGTAAATGCTTTCTGTGCTCGCCATTTATACTTAAGGTTCTGTATCCTTTCCTATGTCTCATTTTCCTCTCCTTCTTTCTCCACTATTAGTTGCTTTATTTTATTTATTTGCTCATCCGTAAACTTCATACCAAGCTCAAGGTTCAACTGTTTCAAAGATTCCTTTATTTCCTTTAAAGACTGCTTTCCAAAATTCTTCGTACTCAATAACTCAGCATCTGTTTTTTGAACAAGCTCGTAAATATACTTAATATCATGCGCTACAAGACAGTTAGATGCCCTAACATTCAGCTCCAACTCTTCAACGGGCTTCAAAAGGTTTTCGTTAATTTGTTCTTCCTGTTCTTCTTTCACAGTCTCCTCGGGAACAATTTTTCTAAAGTCACTTGAGAACACAGACACGTAGCTCCCTAAAATATAACTTGCCGTTTTCAGTGCAGATTGAGGCGTTACCGTGCCATCTGTATAAATCTCTAGGACTAATCTTTCCAAATCATAATAATCCCTAATTGTGCTTTTCTCTACATGGTAAGCAACTTTAGAAATAGGAGAAAACAAAGCATCTACAGGTATATATCCTATCTCCTTGTTCATAATTTCGTAATCTGCCTGCCTATAGCCAATACCTTTTTCTAAAAATATTTTCATATTAAGCTTGGAATCTTCCATTAATTCAGCTATATATACATCTTTGCTAACAATTTCCAAATTTCCAGGAGCTTCAATATCATTTGAAGTTACAACACCTTGAGTGTCCTTTTTAATATAAACTTCACCCGATTTAAAACTATCATCTAAGGCTCTAAACCTAACCTGTTTTAAATTTAATATAATATTTAAAACATCTTCCTTAACACCGTCTATAGTTTTAAACTCATGCTCAACACCATCTATTTCAACCCCAACAACAGCTATGCCAGGGATAGAAGATAGCAATATTCTTCTCAAGGCATTTCCTATTGTTATAGCGTAACCTTCATTTAGCGGTTCTAAAGCAAATCTTCCGTATGTACCACTGTGTTCTTCTATTTTAACTTCTTCTGGTAACTTTAAGTAATCAAAAACGCCCTTCATTTTGCATCCCTTCGTTATTTTTTATTTAGAGTACAACTCAACAATGGCGTTTTCATTGAATGGCGGCTGTATATCATCCCTTGTTGGTATATCAACAAACGTTGCACTTACATTGTCCAAATCAACATTTATCCACGATGACGCCATTCTTCTGGAATTCTCCTCAAACATCTTCTTAAACTCTTCTTTATTCTTCATCTTATCTGATACAGAAATAACATCGCCTTTATTTACAAGGTAAGAAGATATGTTAACCTTTTTGCCATTAACCCTTACATGACCATGGGAAACAAGTCTCCTTGCTTCTTGTCTGGACGAAGCAAAACCAGACCTATAAACCACATTATCAAGCCTTCTCTCTAACAACACAACTAAGTTAGCACCTGTCTCCCCTTTTTGTCTTTTGGCTTCTTTAAAGTATCTTCTAAACTGCCTCTCTAAAACTCCATAGACAGCTTTTGCTTTTTGTTTTTCCATAAGATGCTCAGCATAGGATGAAAGTTTCTTCCTATAGTTCCTCGTTTTCCCAGGTGGATACGGCCTTCTTTCAAAAGGGCACTTGTCCGTAAAACATTTATCTCCCTTTAAAAACAATTTAACACCTAAAGCTCTACATCTCCTGCAAGCAGGTCCTGTATATACTGCCATAAGTTACCCTCTCCTTATACCCTTCTTCTTTTTGGTGGTCTACACCCGTTATGAGGAATAGGTGTAACATCTTTAATAGATTTAATCCTCAATCCTGCGGACTGTAAAGACCTTATTGCGGTCTCTCTTCCCGGACCAGGACCTTTAACCCTTACATCTATTTCCTTCATACCCATAGACATAGCTTTTTTAGCCACGCTTTCAGAAGCCAACTGTGCAGCAAAAGGTGTGCCTTTTCTTGTTCCTTTAAAACCACTTTCACCAGCAGATGACCAACATAAAACATTTCCATCTTTATCTGTTATAGTCACAATCGTGTTATTAAAAGTGGCCTGAATATGAGCTATGCCACTGACAACATTCCTCTTAACCTTTTTCTTCTTCTTAGTTACCCTCTTAGCCATCTATACTTTTCTCCTTTACTTCCTACCGACTGTTTTCTTTCTACCCTTTCTGGTCCTTGCGTTCGTTCTCGTTCTTTGACCTCTTACCGGAAGCCCTTTTCTATGCCTCAAACCCCTATAATTACCCAAATCCATAAGGGCTTTTATATTCATCGCAATCTCTTTTCTTAGCTCACCTTCCACCCTATAATCTGCTATTACATTCCTGATTCTCTGAATTTCATCCGGCGTTAACTCATGTGTCCTTTTATCAGGATCAACTTGAGCCTTTTGTAAAATCTCCATAGACTTTGCTTTACCTATACCATAAATATAGGTTAAAGCTATAAACACCTTCTTGTTTCTTGGTAATTCAACACCTGCAATACGAGCCACTTAAACCTCCTATTAACCCTGCCTTTGTTTATGTTTAGGGTTTTCGCATACAACCCTTACAACGCCTTTTCTTCTTATAATCTTACATTTGGGACACATTTTTTTCACCGATGGTCTAACTTTCATTAGTAACCTCCTATTTATATCTGTACACAATTCTTCCCCTTTCTATACTGTAAGGGGACAGTTCAACCTTCACTTTATCTCCAGGCAAGATCTTAATAAAATGCATTCTCATCTTTCCTGCTACATGGGCAAGCACAACGTGTCCATTAGCCAGCTTAACCCTAAACATAGCATTTGGTAAGGACTCGACTATCTCGCCATCCACGGTTATACTTTTTTCTTTGGCCATATTCAGTTTACCTCACTCAAAATAATGGGGCCGTTCTCCGTTATAGCAATGGTGTGCTCAAAATGTGCAGAAGGCTTACCATCAGCAGTAACAACCGTCCATTTATCCTTTTTAACCTTCACACGCCAAGTACCTGCATTTATCATTGGTTCAATGGCGATGGTCATGCCGACCTTCAATAAAGGCCCCCTGTCTGTCTTTGATGGAACATAATTTGGGACAGGAGGATCCTCATGCAGATGCCTTCCAATGCCATGTCCAACATAATCCCTAACAACACTGAACCCATTACTCTCTACATAAGTTTGAATTGCGTTAGATATATCATACAGATAATTCCCCGGTCTCGCCTGTTCTATTCCCAAGTAGAGAGCCTTTTTCGTTACATCCATAAGCTTTCTTTTCTCGGCATCTATTTCACCAACAGCCACGGTAATTGCTGAATCACCATACCATCCTTCATAGATTAATCCAAAGTCTAAACTAATAATGTCACCCTTTTTCAAGATCTTTCTTTTGGACGGCACACCATGCACTACCTCTTCATTCACTGAAGTACACAGAGACTTAGGAAATCCTCCATAACCTTTAAACGCGCATCTTGAATGCCTTTTTTTTGCTTCTTCAACAGCTAGCTTGTCCAAATGCTCAGTGGTTATACCAGGTTTTACTTCGTTTTTCAAGATGTTGAGGATTTCCCCAACCATTCTATTGACCACACGCATTTTTTCTATTTCTTCTTTGGTCTTTAGAATAATCATCCTAAAACCTTCTTAATCCTCTCAAAAATATCACTTATTTCACCGGTACCTTCTATTTTTACAAGTTTAGAGCTCTTTGTATAATAATCAATCAAAGGCATAGTATTTTTCTTATAAACCTCTAACCTGTTTCTAACAACCTCTTCCTTATCGTCGTCCCTTTGGATGAGTTTGCTTCCGCACTTATCGCAAATTCCCTCCTCTTTTGGAGGCTTATTTTTAACGTGGTAAACTGCGCCACAATTAGGACACACTCTCCTCCCAGTAAGTCTGTTAATAATTTCTTCTTCTTTAACGTCTATTAACAAAACTTTATCCAGCTCAAGGTTGTTTTTCTCTAACATCTTATCAAATGCCTCTGCTTGGGCAACGGTTCTTGGAAACCCGTCCAAGATAAAGCCATTCTTACAATCATCCTGTTTAATTCTGTTCTCCATCATACCAATAATAATATCATCTGGTACGAGCTCACCTTTATCCATATAAACTTTTGCCTTTTTACCTAACTCAGTTTGGTTTTTTACTTCACTTCTCAAAATATCACCCGTGGAAATTTCGGGTATATTGTAATATTTGCTTATTAGTTCACCTTGTGTACCCTTACCAACGCCTGGGGCACCAAGCAAAATCAAAATCATTTTAGCCTCCTTATCTTGTCCTTCTATTTTTCAAAAAACCCTCGTAGTTTCTCATATACAAATGAGCTTGTATCTGCATTATAGTGTCCAAAGCAACTTGCACAACAATCAATAAAGCAGTTCCTCCAAAGTAGAAAGGAACATTAAAATGTCTAATCAAAACCCACGGCAATACACAAACAAAGGATAAATATATCGCTCCTCCAAAGGTAAGTCTATCCAAGACCCAGTCTAAGTACTTAGCCGTGTATTTACCTGGTCTTATTCCAGGCACAAATCCGTTATTTTTCTTTAAATTGTCAGCAATTTCTTTAGGATTAAACACTATTGCTGTATAAAAATAAGCAAAGAAAAATATCAATGCTATATATGTAATACTATAAACCAAACTTCCCGGCATAATATAGTCTGAAATCGTTTTCAAAAATGGTATGTTCACAATCTTTGTTATAGTAACAGGGAAAAGTAGTATAGACGATGCAAAGATAGGTGGTATAACACCAGATACGTTAATCTTCAAAGGAATGTAGCTTGTTTGACCACCATACAATCTTCTTCCAACCATACGCCTAGGATATTGAACGGGTATTCTTCTTTGTGCTAACTCCATAAAGACAACAAACGCAACTACAGCCACGGCAACTGCAAATATCACAAGCAAAGACAAAATGCTCATTTCACCTGCACTAACAAGCCTAAACAGATTCCCCAACGCCGCTGGAAGCCTTGCCACTATTCCAGCGAATATCAACAGTGATATACCGTTTCCTATACCCCTTTCGGTTATCTGTTCCCCAACAAACATTAAAAACACGCTTCCAGCTGTCATTGTCATTGATGTAAACAAAACAAAAGGTAACCCGTGCCATATAACGACATTGGCACCACCAGGGCCATGCATTGACTGAAGACCTATAGCAATACCAAGCCCTTGCAAAAACGATATAATGACCGTACCGTAGCGTGTATACTCTGTTATTTTTCTTCTACCTGCCTCACCCTCTTTTTTAAGTGCCGCAAGTTCAGGTGAAACGGCTGTTAAAAGCTCCATAATAATCGCAGCAGAGATATAAGGCATAATTCCCAAAGATATAATACTAAAGTTCTTAATAGCCCCACCGGAAAACAGGTTAAACAATCCCAAAGCCGTGCCACGTGCCTCTTCAAAAATAGCAGCCAACACATGTGGGTCAACACCTGGCGTTGGAACATGGGCTGCAATTCTAAAAACTACAAACATTATGAATGTAAAAAACAATCTTCTGTTTAGTTCTGGCACATTAAAGATATTGGAATAATCCTCACTCATCCTAATACCTCTGCACTACCACCTGCTTTTTCTATTTTCTCCTTAGCTGATTTAGAGAATGCGTCGGCAATTACAGTAATTTTTTTATTCAACTCGCCTTCACCTAAAACCTTTACCAGTTTATTACCCTTTACGAGACCATTTTTAATCATGAAGTTTATATCAACAACATCTCCATCATTGCATACTTCGTTAAGTCTGCCAACATTGACAACAGTATATTCTACCCTAAACGGATTTTTAAAACCCCTCTTTGGCAATCTTCTGTATATAGGTGTTTGGCCACCTTCAAAATAAGCAGGCTTAGCGCCACCGGAGCGCGCCCTTTCACCTTTATTACCTTTACCTGCCGTAGTTCCCCAGCCGCTTCCATCTCCTCTACCAACTCTCTTTCTATCCTTAACAATGCGTGGTAATTCGTAAAGTTCCATAATTAGCACCTCTCCTTAGAGTTCTTCCACTTTTACCATAAAAGAAATCTTTTTAATCATTCCCCTAATATAGGGAGTATCTTTTCTAATTACGCTTTTGTTTGGCCTTTTTAGCCCTAATGCAATTGCTGTTTTCCTTATAGAAGGTTTCTCACTTATTAAGCTCTTTGTAAGGGTTATTTTAAGATCTGCCATATTTCACCTCACTTACCCCTCATCTTCATTATATTTTCCTTATCCCTAAGCAAGCTCAAAGCCTTCACCAAAGCATGAGATAAATTATGAATATTGTTAGACCCTATAGATTTAGTAACAATGTTCTTAATTCCGCAAACTTCCAAAATTGCCCTTGCGGTATTACCAGCTATAATTCCTGTACCAGGTCTTGCTGGCTTTATCAAGATTCTACCTGCACCTTCCTTAACCTCGAGTTGATGAGGTATTGTACCATCCTCTGTAATAGGAACTCTAACCAAATTCTTTTTGGCCTTCTCTATAGCTTTCTTTATAGCTTCAGGCACCTCGTGCGATTTGCCCAGGCCTAAACCCACACGTCCTTTTTTATCCCCAACCGCAACAAGGGCAGAAAATCTAAATCTTCTACCACCTTTAACGACCTTTGTAACCCTTTTTATTGATATTACCTGTTCTTCAAATTCTTTTTCCATCTGCATCATACGCACCACTCCTAAAATTTAAGTCCTGCTTTTCTTGCACTATCAGCAAGAGCTTTTACCTTACCATGATAAATATATCCATTTCTGTCGAAAACAACTTTATCTATACCTTTTTCTAAAGCTTTCTTGGCTATAGACTCACCCACAACTATTGCAGACTTAACATTGCTACCTTTTACCTTATCCCTCAAATCAACATCTAATGTAGAGGCAGAAACCAACGTTACGCCGTTCTCATCATCTACTATTTGAGCATAGATATGATTCAAACTCTTATAAACACACAATCTTGGCCTTTCAGCTGTGCCCCTTATTTTGTATTTTATTCTCTGTTTTCTTTTTAGTCTTTCTTTTTTTCTATCTACGGTAGACATCTATCAACCCCCATTTATTTTGCAGCAGCTTTGCCCATCTTTTTTCTAATTTGTTCATCTTTATACCTTATACCTTTACCCTTGTAAGGTTCCGGTGGCCTAATAGCTCTAATTTGACTTGCAACAAGGCCAACAAGCTGCTTATCTATCCCAGATACAGTTATTTCAACACCCCTTTTATCAACTTCTATATTTATTCCATCAGGTATATTGTACTCAACATCATGGGAATACCCAACGGATAAAACAAGTGTTTTTCCTTTAACGTTGGATTTATAACCTACACCTTCTATCTGTAATATTTTTCGGAAACCACTGGAAACACCAACTACCGCATTATTTATAAGACTTCTATAGAGCCCATGCATAGCTTTACTATTTTTAGAATCGCCTTTAGATTTCACATAGATAAATTTATCGTCTTTTTCAACTGCAACATAAACTGGATTAAATTCTTGTTCCAACTGCCCCTTAGGGCCTTTAAGCTCAACTATACTATCACCTATCTTTACCTCTACCCCTGCAGGAATAGGGATAGGCGCTTTTCCTATCCTTGACATTGCAACCTCCTAATTAAAATACCTCGCAGATGTACTCTCCACCCATATTGCGCTTCTTTGCCTCATAAGTAGTCATAACGCCTTGGGGTGTAGAAATTATGCCAATACCTAAGCCATTCATAACTGGCTTTATATCACTTGAAGATATATAAACCCTTCTTGATGGTCTTGTAACCATATTAACTCTCATTATGGCTGGCTTCCTTTTGTTGCTATCAGCGTACTTTAGAAATACTCTAAGCATATTCCTATTCCCAGTGTCTGTTAGCTCTTTATAATCAGTTATATAACCTTCGTCTTTTAGAATTCTAACTACGTTCTTAACTAAATTATTGCTTGCAACATCAACATAATCGTGTTTTGCCTTCAATCCATTCTTTATCTTAGATAAACAATCTGCTACCTTCTTACTCATAAGCCACCTACCAACTCGCCTTTTTTACTCCGGGTATCTCACCTTTACCAGCAAGTGTTCTGAAACACACCCTGCAAATTCCGAATTTCCTTATGTAACCCCTGGGCCTCCCACAGATTTTGCACCTATTTCTCTCTCTTACCTTAAATTTAGGAGGTCTCTTGGATTTTTCTATCAACGCTTTTCTTGCCATACCCTCTCCTCTTAATTTGATTTTCTAAACGGCATTCCAAAGGCTTCTAACAAAGCCTTGGCTTCTTTATCAGTCTCAGACGTAGTTACAATCGTTACACTTAAACCGTGAACTTTTACTATTTTATCATAGTTAATCTCAGGGAATATTAATTGTTCCGTTATGCCCAAGGTATAATTTCCACGCCCATCAAAACCTCTTAGAGGAACACCTCTAAAATCCCTTATTCTTGGTACTGCAAATGATATGAACCTATCCAGAAACTCATAAGCCCTATCGCCTCTTAGGGTAACCTTACAACCAATAGGCATACCTTTTCTCAGTTTAAAGTTAGCGATGGATTTTTTTGCCCTTGTAATAACCCCCCTTTGGCCAGTAATGAGAGAAAATTCGTCTAAAACAGACTCCAATAGTTTTATATCGTGCATGCCCTCAGCAAGGCCAGCATTCAACACAACCTTTTCCAATTTCGGAACTTGCATAACATTTTTATAGGAAAATTCCTTCATCAGCCGAGGTATTATCTCTTCCCTGTAAACCTTTTTGAGCCTCGGAATGTATTTCTCAGACATTAAACTTCTCCTCCTTAGATCGTCTCACCACATTTTTTACAGTACCTAACCTTTTCTCCGCTTTCCAAGAACTTAATACCTACCCTGGTGGGCTTATTGCAGTGAGGGCATATGAGCATAACGTTGGAAATATGGATTGGTGCTTCTTTTTCAATAATTCCACCCTTACTTGTCGAAGATGCTTTAACATGCTTCTTAACTATTCTAACACCCTCTACAATCACGCTGTTTTTTTCAGGAACAAAAGAAATAATTGTTCCTTCCCTTCCCTTATCTTTACCAGCTATAACTCTAACCTTATCGTTCTTTTTCAGTTTGGTTGTCATTTTTCTCATCATAACACCTCTGGAGCAAGAGAAATTATCTTCATAAACTCTTTAGCCCTTAATTCTCTAACAACAGGACCAAAAATCCTTGTGCCTATAGGCTCCTTCTGGTTGTTGATTAGGACAGCTGCATTTTCATCAAATTTCACATAAGTTCCATCAGGTCTTCTAAATTCCTTTTTAGTCCTAACAACAACAGCCTTAACAACGTTGCCCTTCTTAACTTTACCGTTTGGATCTGCTTCTTTAACCGAAGCAACGATTATATCACCAACCCTGGCATATCTTTTGCGGCTACCGCCAAGCACTTTTATACACATTATTTTTTTAGCGCCAGAGTTATCGGCAACTTTTAAAATTGTGTATGGCTGTATCATCTTTCATCTCCCAATCCTACGTATTTCTCGGTGATTTCAAGTAACCTAAAATGTTTATCTTTAGAAATTGGTCTACATTCAATAAACCTTATTCTATCCCCTTTTTTTGCCTCATTGTGTTCGTCATGAACCTTAAACCTTTTTCTTCTCTTTATGTACTTGTGGAATTTAGGATGTTCTATCAGTGTTTCTACTTCCACAACAACAGTTTTATCCATCTTGTCACTAACAACTATTCCTTCTTTCACTAACTTGCTCATGCCTATTCACCCTTCTTGAGTTTCTCATTTTTTACTGTGAGAACCCTCGCCAAGTCTTTACGCAAATTTCTAATTTTGTGTGGGTTATCCACCTGTTCCAGCCCTTTCCTCATATTAAGCTTAAATATCTCTTCCCTTAGTTTCTTCTCCTCATTAATCAATTCTTCCAAACTTTTTTCCCTCAACTCTGCTGCTTTCATAGCCATTCACTCCGTTTAACGATTTTCATTTCAATGTTGAATTTTCGAGAAGCAAGTTCAAAAGCTCTTTTTGCTAAATCTTCGCTTACACCAGCTACCTCATAAAGAATTCTTCCTGGCTTTACAACAACAACCCATTTCTCAATAGAGCCTTTACCTTTTCCCATCCTCGTCTCGGCCGGTTTCTTTGTTAGAGGAAAATCTGGGAATACTCTAACCCATATCTTACCTTGATGCTTCAGTACCCTATTAATTGTAATTCTTGCAGCCTCAATTTGCCTATTGGTGATTTCCCCCCTACCTACAGCTTTGAGTCCAAAGTCCCCAAACGCTAATTTATAACCTCTCTTAGCTGTTCCTCTAACTCCATTTCTCTTTCTCTGATACTTCCTATATTTGGTTCTTTTCGGCATTAACATGGTTCAATCCCACCTTTCCTACTTTGTAGATACCATTCCATTAAACACCCAAACCTTCACACCTATAACGCCAGCCTGGGTCAAACTCTCGGCAAATCCATAGTCTATATCTGCGCGTAAGGTGCTTAACGGAACTCGACCCTCTTTAATCCACTCGGTACGAGCCATCTCCGCCCCACCTAATTTTCCTGCAACCTGAATTTTTATACCCTTTGCCCCCTTTTTTAATGCAAGATAGGCTGCCCTTTTAATCACTCTTCTATATGGCATTCTTTTTTCAATCTGTAATGCTATATTCTCAGCAATCAATTGAGCATCTTTTTCTGGAACAGAAACATCCTTAACGTTTATTGTCACATTAGAGTCCGTCATGTCTTTGATGTATTCTTTAAGCTTCTCTACCTCTGAGCCCTTCCTTCCTATTATGATACCAGGCATAGCTGCGTATATATTAATGGTCATTTTGTTTCTTTTTCTCTCTATTTCTACCTTAGAAATACCCGCATAGTATACTCTTGATTTTATCGCTTTCTTTATTTTCTGATCTTCTAAAAATCTATCCTTATAATCTTTCTCCGCATACCAACGAGACGTCCACGTTTTTGTTATCCCAAGCCTTAAACCAATGGGGTTTACTTTTTGACCCAAAACCCACCTCCTACTTTCCAATAATCACTGTAATATTGCTTGTTCTTTTAATAATTCTTCCAGCTCTGCCCATAGCCCTTGCCCTATACCTTTTAAGCTTAATACCATCATCAGCAACTACATTTAAAACCTTAAAACCATCAACATCCATGCCTTGTTCCAAAGCATTAGCAACTGCTGATTCTAATAATTTTCTCAATATATAAGAGGCTTTCCTGTTGGAATACTTAAGCAACACTAAAGCCTCATCCACACTTCTACCTTTGACTAAATCAATAATAGCTCTAACCTTTGTAGGAGATATTTTAGCACTCTTTAAAAACGCCCTTGCTTCCATAGCTCACCAACCCTACTTACCTATTTTCTTCTGTACCACACCCTTGTGGCCTTTGAATGTTCTTGTCGGAACAAACTCCCCAAGCTTATATCCCACCATATTCTCTGTAACATATACAGGAACAAACTTCTTTCCATTATGAACAGCAAAGGTAAACCCAACAAACTCAGGTATTATAGTACTTCTTCTCGACCATGTTTTTATCATTGTCTTCTTACCAGAGCCCTTCATCTTTTCAACTTTTTTTAAAAGTTTCTCATCAACAAAAGGCCCTTTCTTTAAACTTCTCGGCATAAACTCAGCCTCCTATTTCTTTCTTCTTGTGACAATAAATTTATCCGTTCTCTTGTTGCGGCGTGTCTTATAACCTTTTGTCGGAATACCCCAAGGCGTAACGGGTGTCCCACCTGTTCCTGTTCTACCTTCACCACCACCATGTGGGTGATCAATTGGGTTCATTGCAACACCTCTAACCTGAGGCCTGTATCCCCTATGTATCATCCTACCGGCTTTACCCCAGCTTATATTGCTGTAATCAGTGTTACCTACCTGTCCTACAGTTGCATAACACTCAACATTTATCAACCTCATTTCACCGCTTGGTAACTTTATATGAGCATATTTGCCCTCTTTAGCCATTATCTGGGCCATAGCTCCTGCGCTTCTTGCAAGCTGAGCTCCACCTTTTGGCTTTAGTTCAATATTATGCACAACTGTACCAACAGGAATTTTTTTAATAGGCAGAGCATTGCCAACCTTAATCTCGGCATTTTCACCGGCTTCTACTGTATCACCCACTTTCAAGCCCAATGGCGCTATAATGTAGCGTTTCTCGCCATCTTTGTAGGCTAATAAAGCAATTCTTGCATTTCTGTTTGGATCGTATTCTATAGACTTAACAACGGCAGGTATGCCTCTTTTATCCCTTTTAAAATCTATAATTCTATAGAATCTTTTTACCCTGCCGCCTCTTCCTCTAATACTTACATGGCCAAAATTATCCCTACCTGCACGATACTTTAAAATTTTTATAAGTGATTTCTCAGGTTTCTTCTTAGTTACATCTTTAAAATCTTGTACACTTGCTCCTCTTAAACCGTTTGTAACGGGCTTGTATACCTTGATACCCATAGATCAACCTCTTTCTACAATTCCTTAAGTGTGTAACCTTCTTTTAGTGTAACAATAGCCTTTTTATATGAAGGCCTTCTACCCTTAATCCCCTTAAAAACCTTTCTCTTTCCTTTAACATTCAAAATATTTATTTTCTCTACCTTAACATCAAATAGCTCTTCTATAGCCTTCCTAACTTCAGGCTTATTGGCGCTTTTATGAACCTTGAACACATACTTACCATTCTCCTGGTCAACAAACGCCTTCTCAGATATAACTCTCTCTTTTAAAACACTCCATTTATCCATTGGCGATTCTCCCATTTAGTTTATCTACAACTTCCTTAGGAACCACAATACTCTCAAAACGTAAAATATCATAAACGTTCAAACTATCTATGTTTCTAACCTCTACACCTTTTATGTTTCTCAAAGAAAGGTATTCATTTTCCATGCCCTTTTCAAGGATAAATAACGCTTTTCTTAAGCCAAGCTTCTTAACAAGCTCATAAGCATCTTTAGTCTTCGGTTTTTCAAATTTCAGCTCTTCCAAAATTACAAAACTATCACTCTTAATTCTTTGAGCCAAAGCTTGATTAAAAGCCAATTTTTTCTCTTTCTTATTCATTTTTATATTATAGTCCCTTGGCTTAGGTCCAAAAATAACTCCACCACCAACCCATAGAGGAGATCTTATAGAACCTGCTCTTGCCCTACCTGTTCCTTTTTGCCTCCAAGGTTTTTTTCCTCCCCCAGAAACATCGCCTCTAGTTTTGGTGCTAACAGTACCTTGCCTTGCGTTCATTAGCATAGCCCTAACAACCCTGTTAAACAGAACCCCTTTATTTTTAACTTCCTTCTCATCTACGTTTATCTCTATATCACCAACAACTTGGTTATCTTTATTTACAACTTTAACCTTCATCGCTTAGTTCCCCTTCTTAATAATATTGACATAGCTTCCCTTTGATCCAGGAACTGCACCTTTTACAGCTATCAATTTCTTTTCAGAATCAACAAGCACAACTTGTAAATTCTTAACAGTGATTCTCTCGTCCCCATAATGACCTGGCATCTTCCTACCCTTTACAACTCTACCGGGAAATTCGCACTGACCAATTGAACCTGGTCTTCTATTGAACATTGAACCATGTGAATCTGGGCCTCCCGAAAAATTATGACGTCTCATTACGCCCGAAAAGCCCCTACCTTTGGTGCGCCCAATAACATCAACAATCTCGCCTTTCTCAAAGATATCCACAGAAACAGCCTGTTTAACCTCAAACTTAGAAACATCTTCAAGCCTAAACTCTTTAAGAACCTTCTTAGGAGGAATACCAATTTTCTTGAACTGACCCAACATAGGTTTGTTAAGCCTTTTGTCCTTAGTGTCGATAAAACCTACCTGAACAGCATTGTAACCGTCTTTCTCTTTGGTTTTAACCTGGGTTATAACGCCATCTGTAGCTTCAAGTACCGTAACCGGAATTGCTTTACCATCAACATAAAGCTGCGTCATACCTAACTTCTTAGCAATCAACCCTAACATTTATCACTCCTACTCCTCGTTTATTAATGTTAAGAAACAGAGGAACCTACAACAGGTTCTTATTTCCATTGGCAACATTTACTGCAGTTTAACCTCTATATCAACACCTGCAGGTAAATCTATCTTCATCAAAGCATCTACTGTTTGTTGAGATGCATCGACAATGTCCATGAGTCTTTTGTGGACTCTAATTTCAAATTGCTCTCTTGATTTTTTGTTTACATGTGGTGACCTCAAAACAGTATATCTAGAAATTCTTGTAGGTAAAGGAATGGGGCCTTTCACTTTGGCCCCTGTTTTTCTTATAGTTTCAATTATATCTTTAACAGAGCTATCCAATAACTCGCTTTCAAATGACTTCAATTTAAGCCTAATTCTTTGTTCCATAGCCGTCACCCTCTTACTCCAATATCTCCGTTATTACACCAGCACCAACTGTTCTACCACCTTCCCTGATAGCAAAGCGTGTCTCTTTCTCAAGGGCAACAGGTGCTATGAGTTCAACTGTTAACTCTACGTTATCACCTGGCATGACCATTTCCACACCCTC
>WFRG01000136.1 GCA_015486705.1 Hippea sp.
CTACTACATAAGAAGAATGGATGATATATTTAACAGAGTTTTTGACGATTAAATTAATTTTTGTTAAAATTTATTAGTTTTTAGTGTAAGGGGAGTCCATGTGGGATTTCTTGGATAATCTTAACGATGCGATAATAGTGTTTGATAAAGATAAACGTGTTAAGCATGTAAATAAAATGGCAAGGGTTTTGTTTGGGATAGAAGCTAATGACGATATGCGTAAAATTTTAAAGGAAGATGACAGAGAGGTTTTTTTGGGCAATGTTTTACAGCTTTCTGATAAAGGTGAAACCTATAGCAATTTTATGCGTTTTTTAGATAAAGATAGAGATTTGCTATTTAGCTGGCTTAAGGTTTTTAAATGGAAAGATGATTATGTTTTTGAGATATTTGACCTTACGCCTGTGGAAAACAGGGCAGAGGGTATTACGGATTCTAGCTATATTAAAATTTTAAAATACATGTCTGTTGGTATTTCCCATTCAATCAGAAATCCCATAATGTCAGCCGGAGGCATGCTTGGAAGGGTTAAATCAAAAATAAAGGATATTGGAAGTGAAGATTCTGAAAAGCTTATAAAATACATAGAGATAGTTGAAAAAAGCCTTTATAGAATTATTAGTATAATTGCCAACATTGAGGTTGTTAGTAACTCTTTGCCTGTAAAGTTAGAGAGGGTTAATGTGGGTGATGTTGTTGAATCTGTGGTAAAAAGATATGAAAATAGCGCAGAGTTTAGTATATCGAAGAAGGATGCATATGTTTATGCTGATAGGATGCATGTAGGTTTTGTTGTTGAGGAGATAATAAAGAACGCACTTGATGCAACAGCTGAGCAAGATAACGCAAAAATCGACATTCGCATTTCTGAAGAAGGAAGATATGTTGTAATTGATATTGTGGATAATGGCAGGGGGATTGATAAAGAAACACTGTCTTTGGCTACTATACCTTTTTATTCCACAAAACCGAGTAATATGGGTGTAGGTTTATCCCTCGCTAAGTTTATAATTGAGGGCTATCACGGTAAAATTTCAATAGAATCGAAGGAAGGGGAGGGCAGCAAGGTTACGATAGCAATACCAAGTGAAAAGAGGAGTAAAATGAGGATAGAACGCCTTGATTGGTAAACTTGCTTCTAAAATAATCGTATACACAACATCATTGATTTTATTAGTGCTTATTATATTCAGTGCAAGCTCTATTGTTACAGTAATGACATTGAAGAAGTATAGTTTAAATAAGGTTGAGACTGTCTTTAAGAAAAACTCAAACGAAAATTTGCAGAAAGAGGTAATATCTTATGCAAGAATGTTAAAAGGCGATATGGATGCCAAAAAGAGCGTGTCTTTCATGTTTGGGGAGGTTGTGGAAAAGCTTATAAATTCGAAGAATAAAATAGACTCCCACGATATAGAGAATATTTATGGTGAGATAAACAATGTTTTGGATTTAAGAGATATATCTTTGTTTAATAGCAATGGACAACTTTTAGAAAAGTATCCATCCTTTGAAGATGTGTCAAACCTCTCTGCTTTTGTTAAAGAATTAATAAAAAGAACAAGCTTTAATAAGATTAACTACTTTGATTTTCATCTTAATAAAGACGGTTCTGTATCTTTCTCTTTTGTTTATGTTGCAAGAATGAAGCATAATGTACCTTTGTTTATAGCTTTTGATTATAATCCATATGATTTCTATTCTTTAATCAAGATGGCACAGTTGCGTCCATACTCCCAAAAGTATCTTTGGGTTATAAATAGTAAAGGTTATCTAATATACGATCCTCCTACAAAAGAACATCCTATGATTACGCTTCTGAATAAAGTGGATTTGAAAAATCCTAAGAACGGTAAAGCTCTTGCAAATATAGTTAAGAATTATATTCTAAAGGGTGGAACTGGCGTGGCAAGGTACACCTTTAGAGGGGTTGATAAGTTTGTTGGATATACGTATGTAAGGGAGTTTGGGTGGGGATTGGGTTTGACTTTACCTGTAGATGCTTTTTATAAACCTATAAATGATTTGAATAAAGATATAAATTCCAAAACTACTTTTACGCTGGCTCTTTTTGGACTCTTTAGCTCTATCGTGGTTTTGATGGCTATAACTGCTTCTCTGTTTATTGCTAAAAGAGTGGTAGATCCTATAAACAATACGGTTGAAGTTATAGAAAATATACTGAATGGTGACTATTCTGTTAAAATTCCAGAAAGTGGGATGGTTGAGATAGATAAATTAGCAGAAGCTATTAGCAGGCTGATGGACTATTTTGAAAAAAGTAAAAATAGCAAGGAGGGTTAGTTATGGCTGAAAATATGGATGATATGCAAGAAATTGTGCAAGATTTTTTGGTTGAAGCAGATGAGTTGTTAGAAGAATTAGATGAAGATTTAGTGAGACTTGAGAATGAAAGTGAAGACGAAGAACTTTTAAACAAGATTTTTAGGGCTTTTCATACAATAAAGGGTTCTGCAAGCTTTTTGGGTTTTGAAAAACTTACGGAGTTAACGCATAAACTTGAGGATGTTCTCAATAAACTGAGAAAGTTTGAACTTAAACTTAACAGCGATATGATGGATGCCATTTTAGGCGGTGTAGATAAGGCAAAAGAAATTATTGGCTTAATTAAGGATGGTGGAGATCCTGAGTCTGTTGATATTGAAGAAAACGTAAAACAATTGGTAAGCTTCTTGGATGAGAATTACAAGCCTGAAGAGAAATCCGACGAAAAGGCTGAAGGCACCTTGACAGAAGAGGAATTGGTTGAGCTACAAGAGCAGGAAGTTATGGAGGAAGAAGCTGAGGTAGAAGCGGAGAAGTCTGAAGAGAAGTTAGAAGAAGAAAAACCTAAATCGAAGGATGAAATTGAGGCTGAAATAGAGAGACTTCTAAAACAGAGAATGGAAGAAGACAAAGAAAAAAGACTTAAAAGGAAAGAGAAGATACTGTCTGAACTACAGAAGAAACAATCCACTGAGAGTGTAGAAAAAAAAGAAGATGAAATAAAGAAAGAAAGTGTTCCTGATGAAAAGAAGAAGCCAATAATGGCTAAAAAGTCTAAACCTATTGTGGAACAAACGATAAGGGTTGATGTACAAAGGCTTGATGATTTAATGAATTTGGTAGGTGAGCTTGTTTTAGGTAAGAATAGACTTGTTAGTGTTGCTCAGAAAGCAGAGGAGAAATTTAGCGGGGATGAGGTTGTAGAAGAGTTAGGTGAGGTTGCAAACCAAATTACACTTGTCACTACTGATTTGCAAATGGGCGTAATGAAGACAAGAATGGTTCAAATTGGTAAAGTTTTTAATAAATTCCCTCGTGTTGTTAGGGATATATCAAGGGAGCTTAATAAAGAGGTTGAGTTGATTATAGAAGGTGCGGAAACGGAGCTTGATAAAAGTGTTGTAGAAGAAATTAACGACCCGTTGGTTCATATTGTAAGAAATGCTATAGATCATGGAATAGAGGCTCCAGAAGATAGGGTAAAACTGGGAAAGCCATCTAAAGGTAAGATAGTACTTTCGGCTTATCATGAGGGTAACTATATTGTCATAGAAGCGGCCGATGACGGCAAGGGTATGGACCCTGAGAAGCTTAAACAGAAGGCGTTAGAAAAGGGTTTAATTACAGAGACCGAAGCGAGGCAGATGAGCAAAGAAGAGGCTTTTGCTTTGATTTTTAAACCTGGATTTTCAACAGCCGAGAAGGTGACGAACATCTCTGGACGTGGCGTTGGTATGGATGTTGTAAAAACAAATGTTGAAAAACTAAATGGAATTATTGAAATAAAGTCAGAGCTCGGCAAAGGAACCAAAGTTATTTTGAAGATTCCTCTAACACTTGCGATTATACAAGCACTGCTTGTTAAAGTTACCAAAGAGTACTTTGCAATACCACTTGTAAGTGTTGTAGAAACTGTGAGAATTACAAAGGAAGACATAGATAAGGTTGAAAATAAGGATGTTCTGAGGCTGAGGGAGAATATTATACCTTTGGTTTATTTGGGTGATACGTTAGGTATTGGGAAGAATAAAAAGACTTTGGATGGCAAAGAGATTTATGTAGTTGTGGTTGCTATAGCAGAAAAGAAGATTGGGTTAATAGTTGATGAGTTAATTGGCAGAGAAGAAATCGTTATAAAGTCTTTGGGTAATTATCTAACCAATATTAAAGGTATATCAGGCGCAACCATTATGGGCGATGGATCTGTGACATTAATACTTGATGTGGCAAATGTAATTAACGAGGCATCCATTATATCTGCAAATATTGAAGACCACCTGATTGATGGATATAGAAAAAGTCAGCCTGTAGCCCTTGTGGCAAGCAGGGAGTTAAAGGCTAAAAATGACCTTGTAAGTGCTCTTGAGGAAAAGGGATATATGGTCGTGTATGCGCATACAGACAAGGAAGCTTTAGAGCTTGCCTCAGAGCATATAGCAGATGTAATTTTTATAGATCTTTCTATTTATATAAATGATGGATATAACCTTGCTAAATCGTTGCGTAGTATGCCTGCGTATAAGACAACCCCACTTATTGCTGTTTCTACGGATGGAACTTATGATAAGGAGAAACTTAAAGAATCGAGATTTAGTAAATTGCTCTTTGCTCCACTTGAGAAGGACGAGGTATACACAGCTATAGATGAAGCTATGAGTAGAAATATATTGGTTGCTTAAAAGTTTTATGAGGAGGCTTTTATGAATGGAAGAGATGTAGACCTTTTTGATAAGAGTTTAGCTTTGAACGCTGATATGGAAGAGGAATTAGCTAAAAAAAGTAGAAAGACTGACACTATAATAATGAAAGATGAATATGAGCAAGTTGTAGGCTTTGTATTAAATAAAGAGCTTTATGGGATAGACATACTTGACGTTGAAGAAATCATAAAACCTGTTGACTATACGTATGTTCCCAATACAAAGCCATTTGTTATGGGTGTCATAAACTTAAGGGGCAAGGTTATTCCAGTTGTAGATTTGAGGATTAGATTTGGATTTGTATCTAACCCTATTAGCGCTGACAGTAGGGTAATTATAGTAGCCCACAATGAATACAATGTTGGGTTTTTAGTGGATAAGATTGAGAAGGTTTATTATATAGAAAAGAAAAGTATTGAACCTACGCCTCCTAACATACCTCAGAATATAGAAAAATACGTTAAAGGTGTTGGCAAAATGCCAAAAAAGATTATAACATTACTCAACATCGAGGAGATGCTAAAAGAGGGTGGCAGTTTAACTCCTAAAACAGGAAGTGCTATGGAGGTTGTAAAAAATGGCTGAGAAAAATGCAGAGGATAGAATTGATATACTTCAAGTTGGCACAAACCAGATGGAGCTTGTTGACTTTAGGATGTTTGAGCTTAAGGAGGACGGAAGAATTTATGAAGGTATATATGGCATAAATATTGCAAAGGTTAAAGAGATAATAAAATATCCGAATCTAATAAAAATCCCTTCCAAAGATTCGTTGATAGAAGGTATTTACAATTTAAGGGGAGAGGTAATCCCTATAGTAAGTTTGGCTAAATGGCTGGGTATAAGTGAACCTTCAGACATAAAGACTAAGAAAGTTATAATAACGATTTTTAATAATATTACTGTTGGATTTATAGTACATGACGCAAAGAGAATCAGAAGAATATCTTGGAGATTTGTTAGACCACCGAGTGAAGTATTAAGGCATCAATACGGTAATAAAATCGTTGGCACGATAAATTTGGATGAAGAACATGTTATGATTATACTGGATTTTGAGAGTATCTGCGAAGAACTAGGGATATTCTCAGAGGACGATGTAAAACGTATAAAAGATGTTGCTTTGCAGAGCGTGAAGGAAAAACAGAAGAAGGCTAAGATTCTTATAGCAGATGATTCGGCTACAGCAAGGAAAATTATAAAAACAGCCGTAGAACCTCTTGCTGAGAGAATTATAGAAACTAAGGATGGTCAAGAAGCGTGGGACCTTTTAAATAAACTTTACAATGACACTAATGGAAATATAAAGGATGCTATAGATATAATAATAACCGATGTTGAGATGCCCAATATGGATGGCTACAGGTTTACAAAACTTGTAAAGGAAGATGAACGGTTTAAAAATATACCCGTTGTTATGAATACTTCCCTTTCTGGTAGTGCTAACTTGCAAAAGGCTAAAGATGTGGGCGTTGATGATTTTTGTACGAAATTTATTGCCGAGGAATTCACTAAGGCTGTGTTAAAACATGTTTAGGAAAGGAGCATAGAGTCATGTCTGCCAAGCTAAGTGTAGAATGGGTTAATCCGTTTATAGGAGCTACTGAAGAAATTCTAAGTACAGTAGCTATGGTTGAGCCAAAAAGAGGAAAATTGATGTTAAAAAGAAATAATACGGTTGAATATGATGTTAGTGGTATTATAGGAATTACAGGTGAAGCCGTTGGTTCTATTGCTTTGTCGTTTCCTAAGCAAACCGCAATAAAGGTTGTTAGTAATTTTACGGGTGAAGAGGTGCTTGGTATAGATGCTGATACTGCAGATGCGATTGGTGAACTAACCAATATGATAGCTGGTCGTGCTAAAAAGTTGTTTTCAGAAAAAGGTATAAAGTTGAAGATATCTGTGCCGAATGTGGTTATAGGCAAAAATCATACTATATCTTCACCAAAAGGAACTCCAACGATTGTTATACCTTTCGAATCAGAAAGTGGAGATTTTGCTATACAGGTATCTTTAGTTCCAAATAAATCGGAGGATTGATATGGCGCCGGATCAAAGCGATATAGATGCTTTGCTAGCTGAATTTAATAAGAAAGATAGTAATGAGTTGGATTCGATAATTGAGAACTACGAAGAGAAAGATGAAAGTGAGATAGAAGAAAAGGCAATGGAGTATAAAGCTGGTAAAAATGACTTTTCGCAAGAAGGGGATTTCGAATCTGAGAAGCTTAGAGGGGAAAGATTGCCACCCAAGGAACATAGGGTTATAGATAGGCTTGATGAGATAAACAAAGAAAGTGAAGAAAAGGTCAATAGGCTGTTTGAAAAGTTAGAGAGTATTTCTGCGGAAGTTGACGAAGTTGAGAATTTGATTGAAGATATAAAACCTTTTGTAAACAAACATAAAGAATTTATGGACTTTTTTGTTGAGCATTTTCCTAAAACATCGATAAAGAAGAACTATGAATACTTTAAAAACATAGTTAATATTCTGAATGAGATAGAGAGCAAAGTAAATTCTATTAGGGATGATACGTTCGATGCTATGGATATATTGCAGTTTCAGGATATAACAAGGCAAAAGATTGAGCGGGTTATTAGTGTAATCAAGGCTTTGCACGATTATTTAAACAGCTGGTTTGCGTCTGATTATGAAAGTGTTCCAAGGGCAAGAGTTGCGCACACCATTGTTGATGAGGGAGAAAAAGAAGAAATTGATGAAGAGGTTGAAAAAATAATAAAGCAAATGCAGAGGGGTGAGATAAAATGAGGATTATAACTGTTGATGATTCATCCACTATGAGAAGAATCATAAAAAATACATTAAAAAGAATTGGTTATGGAGACGAGATTTTAGAAGCAGAAAATGGAAAAGAAGCTTTGGATGTTCTATCAAACAACGAAGTAGATTTGATTATAACAGATTGGAATATGCCTGTTATGGACGGACTTACATTTGTGAAAAAGGTTAGGTCTGATAGTAAATTTGATGATGTGCCTATAATTATGGTTACTACAGAAGCAGCTAAAGAGGATATTATTACGGCACTTAAAGCCGGAGTTAATAACTACATTGTTAAGCCTTTTACTCCTCAGGTTTTAAAGGAAAAGATAGAAGCAGTAATGGGTTTAAAGGATTAGGTGATTGAGCTTAAATCTATATATAAAAGATACAAAAGAGGTCTGTTTTTTTCTAAGTCTTATGTGGATGTTTTAAAAGATGTGAGTCTTTATGCAAAAAAGGGCGAGCATTTGGGAATTATTGGAGAGTCGGGTGCCGGAAAATCAACACTGTGTCGTATTATGTCTTTGCTCGAATTTCCTGATAAGGGTGAAATTTATGTTAACAATGAGAAGGTAGATAGAGGAAACATAAGAAAGAAAAGAGGCATCGTAGGAATGGTTTTTCAAGACCCCTCAACGTCATTGGATTCCAAGATGACTGTACTGTCTACCCTTCAGGAGGCTAATAAAAATAGGGAAAAAATTGAGGAAGTTTTTGATGAGGTGGGTTTAAAAAGGGAATTGCTTAACAAACACCCTTATGAGTTAAGTGGGGGCGAGCAGCAAAGAGTGGCTATAGCCCGGGTTTTACTTGCCAACTCTGAATATTTTATCTTTGATGAATTTACAAGTGCTTTGGATGTTTCTACTCAGGCAAAAATAGTCAATTTGTTGTGCAATATTAACAAAAACAAGAATTATGGATTTATCTTTGTATCTCATGACGTTAAATTAATAAGTTTTCTTTCAGATAGGGTTTATGTTTTGTATAAAGGGGAGATAGTAGAAGAAACAAACAATTTATCACATGCAATGCATCCATATACAAAGGTGCTTTTGAAAGGCGAAGTAAAGGATGCGAACAATCCTGTAGATGCTGGATGTAGTTTTTATAGTTTTTGTCCTTATAGGATGGAAAGATGTAGGCAGGAAAAACCAGGGTTAAAAAAAATTGATGAACATGAAAGGGTAAGATGTTTTTTGTATGATTGATATACTGTCTCTTACTTTGAGAGAGCTTGAAGAGATACTTTCAATCAAAGGATACGAAAAGTACAGGGCGCGGCAGATATTTTCTTTTCTTTATAAGCAAAACGTGGATGATTTTAATCTAATGACTGTTTTAAAAAAAGATATGAGGAAACGATTGTCAGAAGAGTTCTTTATTTATACTGTTAGGGTTAAATCTATATCTATTGGAAATGATGGAGCTAAAAAGTATCTATTTGAACTTTTGGATGGTGCCTTAATTGAAAGTGTGCTAATACCTATGGACAATGGAAAGTTTACTATATGTGTTTCTACACAGGTTGGTTGTATGATGGGGTGTAAGTTCTGTGCCACAGGAAGGATGGGTTTTAAGCGTAATCTTACTGTATCCGAGATTGTGGAGCAGGTTAGATATATTTTAATGGATAATGGCTTGAAGATTGCAAATGTTGTTTATATGGGTATGGGAGAGCCGTTGGATAACTACGATAATACGGTTAAATCAATGTTGATAATGATGGAAGAGTTAGGCTTGGATATATCAAAAAGAAGGATGACGCTTTCAACATGTGGCATTACGCCTGCGTTAGAGCGATTAAAAAAGGATTTGCCATACATAAACTTGGCTTTGTCTTTGCATAGTGCTATTTCAGAAAAAAGAAGCATGATTATGCCGGTTAATAGAAAATATCCTTTAGATGAGATACTTGATGCTTTAAAGGATTTTCCTGTTCCGAGAAGGAAGAGAATCACCTTTGAGTATGTCATGATAAAAGGGTTTAACGACACAAAAGAAGATATAAAGGCTTTAGTTAGGATTATGTCAAATTTGAAAAGTAAATTGAACCTTATACCTTTAAACAAACACGATTTGATAGGAACTAAATTTGAGCCAACCCCTATGAGCGATATAGAAAAATTTGCCCAACGTTTAAGGGATAAGGGGATATTTGTCACGATTAGAAAATCCAAAGGGTCGGATATTGACGCAGCCTGTGGCATGCTGGCAACGAAAGCGTCATAAACCACGCACGTATATATGCGTTAGGGCTACTGCAAGAGCATCTGATACGTCAAACGGCTGGTCTTTTAGATTTACTTTTAATGTTTTTTCTACAACAAATTTAACCTGATTTTTATCTGCAGCCCCGTATCCACAGATTGATTGCTTAATTTGTCTGGGCGTGTATTGTTCTATTTCAATTCCGTATTGCTTTACAGCTATTATGGCAGCAGATTTTATTTCACTCAAGAGCATTGCTGATTGTATATTTACTGAATAAAATGGTGTTTCTATAGCAACTTCTTTAGGGCTGTGTTGCTCTAAAATCTCTTTAATAAATTCATAAACGGCAAATATTTTCTCTTCTTGCCTCAGCTTTTTCTTGAGTTTTATAAAATCGTAATGGATTTCTTTGGTGGATAGGTTAATTAACCCGCACGCTGTGATTGTGCTTCCTGGATCTATTCCTAATATAAGCATAATTTACGTTATTTATTCTTAAAATTCTTTTTGCGCCAATGAACCGTTTCCAGTAGTATTTTGTAAAACGAGATATTCTAACTCCGCTCCTTCTGCCAGCTGCATGTATAAATCTGCCTTTTCCAATATATATTGCCACGTGCGTAGCCTTTGCGTAGTCCAATGTGTGAAAGAATAGCAAATCTCCAGGTTGAAGCCTGCTTGAAGGTACAAAGACGCCTGCCTCTCTATATTGCCCCTCAGCAGTACGTGGTAGGTAAACTTTGAATTTTTCATAGATTTTTTTAACAAAAGCTGAGCAATCTATTCCATGTCTTAAACTATCTCCTCCAAATTTGTATGGAGCACCTATGAACCTTTCAGCGTATTTTATTAAAGCATGCCTTTCTTCATTAAGAATTGAGTATTTGAGCTTTAATCTTTGTGCTTCTTTTATGTTTTTGCTTGGAACAAACAGCACTTGTCCTACATGAATGTTGTTTCCAGATATATCATTTAATGTTCTCACTATGTCAACGTCGGTATTGAATTTTTTTGCAATCTCCCATAGGGTATCACCTTTTTTAACCTTATAAATATCTGAATAAATAAGATATTTTGGCGGAATAAACAGGTTCTCTTTTTCGCATACTTTGATTTTTTCTGTGAGCTCTTTCGGTATTACAACTACATCACCCGGTCGTATAATTTTGTCCAAATTGGGGTTTAGCTCCTGCAGTTTTTTTAAAGATAAACCAAATCTGCTTGCTATGCTTCTTAAGGTGTCACCGCGGGCAACTATATAATATCCATCTCCAATTTCTCCAGGTTTTGGTATTGCTTTTGGGGTAGTATGATTAAGGGGTAGAACAATTTTTTCACCAGGTTTTATGTCTTTCCAAGCTATCTTTGGGTTTGCTGATTTTAAAGCACTAATGGAATAATGTAAGTTATGAGCTATTTTGTAGAGTGAATCACCTTTTTTTATTGTATATAACCTAACTTGTCTCGATGTTTTATTTGTTCTTTCTTTTGGCTTATTTGGTTTGTTTTGGGCTTCGTTCAAAACAGCCTCTATTCCGTTGAATTTGTCTATACAGTCTTGCGTAGGTATGTTTATTTTGTCGTTTGGCCTAATTTTTAGCCAGTTTACTTTGGGGTTAGCCTGTTTTATTAGCTTGGCTTTTATACCAAGTTTGTGAGCTATGCTAATTAAGGTGTCACCTTTTTTGACCGTATAAATCTCGTAAGCTTGACTTTTTAATGTAAAAAGGATTATAAAAATGGTGATTAAGTACTTCAACCACATGTCAAGTTTATACAAAATGTATGTTGAGTATGTCAATAAAAATAAAGCCATGACGCCATTTTTTAAAATGTGTTGAACAGAATAAGTTTTTTAAGTATATGTGATTTTGTTATGAAAGGTTTTAATGTGTTTTGCGTTTGCTTTTACACAAAGTTCTTGCTTTTTTGCTTTAACTTTGATATAAGGCATCCTGTTATGAGATGCTTAAATAAGGTTTCTTATGTAGATTTTACATATTTTTTCTATACATATTATTGGTTTTGGCAACGTGTAGGGTAACCGTTTAGAAGCAGACTTTCTTTGGCCGTTTGGATAGGTTACCCTAAAGGGTAGTCAATCCAAACGGCTTTTTTATTTTATTTTTTTGGAGGTGTAGGAATGATTATCGTAATGAAACCAACTTCTAAGGATGAAGACATCTTAAGGATTAGCTCTAAAGTAGAGGAATTGGGGTTAAAAGCTCACATATCGAAGGGTAGCAGAAAGACAATAATTGGTATTATAGGTGACATCGATTCAAAGGCAGAGAATTTAGACCCAGTGGCAATGTTTTCCTTAGATCCATCAGTGGATTTGGTTTACAGGGTTTCAAGACCTTATAAATTAGCCGCAAGGGAAAGTAAGGCGAAAGATACAGTGATAGATATAAAGGGTGTTAAAGTTGGAGGCGGTACGTTCACGATTATTGCTGGTCCTTGTTCTGTTGAGAATAGAGAGCAGTTATTAACAACAGCTAGGGGTATAAAAAAGTGCTCAGCTCACATGCTGAGAGGAGGTGCGTTCAAGCCAAGAACGTCACCCTACAGTTTCCAGGGGTTAGGAGAAGAAGGTCTTAAGCTTTTAAAAGAGGCATCTGAGGAAACTGGGCTTCCAATAGTGACAGAGGTGATGAATCCGAGAGATTTGGACATTGTTATGAAATACGCCGATGTTCTCCAAATCGGGGCAAGGAATATACAAAATTTTGCCTTGCTTAGGGAAGTTGGAAAAACAAATAAACCAGCTCTGTTGAAACGTGGGATGGCAACAACCATACAAGAATTCTTGATGAGTGCAGAATATATAATGAGCGAAGGTAATGCAGATGTGATTTTGTGTGAAAGAGGTATTAGAACCTTTGAAACGGCCACGAGAAACACGCTCGACATATCAGCTGTTCCTGTACTAAAGAAAGAAACCCATCTACCTGTAATTATAGATCCTTCTCATGCTGCAGGAAAAAGGGATTACGTTCCTGCGCTTTCAAGAGCTGCGATAGCTGCTGGAGCAGATGGTTTACTGATAGAGGTTCATTACAATCCGCAAATTGCCGTATCAGATGCTGCTCAACAGTTGACTATTGAAGAATTTTGTGAATTAGTTGAAGACTTAAGAAAAATAGGTGAAGTTGTGGGAAAGAAAGTCCAGTAATCTAACGTTTGACAGAGGTATTATATTGATTTATATTAAAATAATTCTTAAGGGAAAGGTGGTTGTATGGATGGTGTAAATGTTGGGTTATTGGGTGTAGGAACTGTTGGCAGTGGTGTTGTAAAGATACTTACACATAATGCTGATATTATAAAAAAGAGACTAGGATTTAATCTAAACCTTAAGAAAGTGTATTCAACGGCAATTAGAGATGATGTTAAGGATTTATTGGAAAGTAAAATAGCTTCAAGTGTAAATGAGCTTTTTGAGGATGATATTGACATAGTTATAGAACTCATTGGGGGTACAGGTTTTGCCAAGAACTTTATTTTAGATGCGATAAGGGCGAAAAAAAGTGTGGTTACTGCGAATAAAGCACTCCTTGCCGAGTACGGATTCGAAATATTTTCTAAAGCATTCGAAAACAAGGTTGATGTAGGATATGAGGCGAGTGTTGCCGGTGGTATTCCTATTATTAAAGCAATAAAGGAGTCCTTAGGAGCGAATAACATAAGATCAATTAAGGCCATTGTAAATGGTACGTGTAATTACATTTTGTCAGAGATGTTGTATAATGAAATTGGGTTTGATGATGCTTTAAAAGATGCCCAGAAAAAGGGGTTTGCTGAAGCTAATCCAACTTTTGATATAGAAGGTATTGATTCTGCCCATAAAATGGCAATTTTGAGTTCTATATCTTTTGGTGATAATGTAAGGGCAAGCGAAGTGTATACAGAGGGTATAACAAGAATATCTCTGTTGGATATAAAGTTTGCAGACGAATTGGGTTACAGAATTAAGCTTCTGGGTATATCGAGACTTATAGATGGAAAGGTAGATGTAAGGGTTCATCCCACTATGGTTAAAAAAGATGATATTCTTGCCAAAACCGATGGAGAGTTTAACGCTATTAAGGTTTTAACAGATATGGATGATGAAACGGTTTATATAGGAAAAGGTGCAGGTAGCTTACCTACGGCATCGTCTGTTGTATCTGATGCTATGGATATAGCGAGAAATATAAGATACAATTCCCATTTGCGTGTTCCTCTGTTGGCGTTTCCATTTAATTACGTGAGAAAAAGGGAGATTTTTAATATTGAGGACCTTGAGATGTCTTATTACTTGAGATTTACAGTTAAGGATCAAGCTGGTGTTCTGTCAAAGATTTCTGGTATCTTAGGCGATTACAACATCAGTATAAAGAGTGTTATACAACTGAACAAGGGCGAGTATTGGGTTCCATTGATAGTTTTCACTCATAAAGCCAAAGAATCCTCCATTAGACGGGCCTTAGATATCATAGAAAAGATGGATGTGATAAAGGAAAAAGTACTTTTAATTAGGGTGGATAACGATGAATAAGAAACTATGGGGCGGAAGATTTTTGAAGCCTACTGACAATATTATGGAAAGCTTTTCTGAGTCTATAAGCTTCGATAAGAGGTTGTATGAATACGATATTGAAGGTTCAATTGTTCATGCGCAAATGCTTGCAAAGCAGGGTATTATAACTGAAGATGAAGCGGATAAGATTATCGAGGGCCTAAGAAAGATAAAGCATATGATTGATGAAGGGGAATTTGAGTTTAGAATTGAAGATGAAGATATTCATATGAATATAGAAAGAAAACTCATTGAGCTGATAGGTAAAACAGGCGGCAAGCTTCATACGGCAAGAAGCAGAAATGATCAGATAGCTCTGGATGTTAGGCTTTTGCTTAGAGATGCAACATTGGGGATTATAGATAAATTGAATAGTTTGCTAAAGGCTATTGTAGATTTGTCAAAAGAGTACATAAATGTTGTCATGCCAGGTTTTACACATCTTCAGCATGCTCAGCCAGTTTTGTTTTCGCACTATTTGCTTGCATATTATGAAAAATTTAAAAGGGATAAAGACAGGTTTAGAGAGACTCTGAAAAGAATAGATGTTTTACCCCTTGGAAGTGGGGCATTGGCTGGAACGAGTTTTCCTATAGATAGAAGGTATGTTGCTGAACAACTTGGGTTTTCGAAAGTATCAAGAAATTCCATGGATGCTGTGTCGGATAGGGATTTTGCTATAGAATTTTTAAACGATGTTGCTATTTTTGCAATGCATGCATCACGTTTCGCAGAAGAAATGGTTATTTTTTCATCCCAAGAGTTTGATTTTGTGGAGTTGCCTGATGAGTTTTGCACGGGTTCGAGTATTATGCCGCAGAAAAAAAATCCAGATGCTATGGAGCTTATAAGGGGTAAAACAGCAAGGATTTATGGCAATCTTGTTCAAATGCTTGTTTTGATGAAAGGTTTACCACTAACATACAATAGAGATATGCAGGAAGATAAGGAGTCATTGTTTGACTCAATTGACACTATAAACGGTATATTGGATGTTTTGATAGGTTTTGTACCAAAGATTAAGCCAAAGGAAGAATCTTTAAAGGGAGCTTTAAGGAAAGGTTTTATAACTGCGACAGACTTGGCTGATTATCTAACGCGCAAAGGTATGCCTTTTAGAGAAGCCCACAAAATTGTAGGAGAGATTGTAGCTTATGCTGAAGAAAATAATAAGAAATTGAATGAACTGTCTATAGATGAACTGAAAAACTTTTCTGAGCTAATAGAAAGCGACGTTTTGAGCGTTTTGCACTACGAAAAGGCTGTTAATTCGAGAACAAGTTATGGTGGAACGGCAAAAGATAATGTTGTTAAGATTATAGAAGAATTGGAAAAAGAGTTGAGTATAAGGGAGGATGGTAAAACTGTTGAATGCCCAAGATGTGGATATCCTGTGAAGGTATATGC
>WFRG01000137.1 GCA_015486705.1 Hippea sp.
AACCAAATCCTTGCTTGCAAAGATACTTCACGAACCTACGATGAATATCAAAGGCTTTTTGAACCATCCAGAAGGCGATTTGTATGTGGAATTGTTGAAGAGATTGTTTAATATAAGTACATCAAAGAAGGATGTAAGATGCTTCTTCTCGGAAAACAATTGAGGATCGGTACAAGGGCATCAAAGCTTGCACTGTGGCAGGCGAATTTTGCAAAGGAGAAGCTTGAGCAGTTGGGTTTTGAATGCGAGATTGTGCCCATAAAGACAGAGGGCGACAAGACTGATAAACCCCTTTACAGTTTGGGTGGAAAGGGGCTTTTTGTTAAGGAGATAGAAAAGGCCTTGCTTGATAAAAGGATAGATGTTGCCGTCCATTCCCTAAAGGACATGAGTGTTTACGATAGCGACGATTTCGATTTCATAGTTTTTGAGAGGGACTTTTATCAGGACACGTTTGTCTCTTTTAAGGGCAATTTGCTTGAGATTGAAAGGGGTGCTAAGATTGGGACAACATCTTTGCGCAGGAGGGCGGAGATACTGCGCGTAAAAAGGGATGTTGAGTTTGTCGATTTGCGTGGCAATCTCGATACGAGATTAAAGAAGTTGAAAGAGGGTGCTCTCGATGGCATTGTGGTCTCTAAAAGTGGCCTTGTGAGGCTGGGTTTATACGATGAGAGTTACATGTACGACCTTGAGTTCATGATACCCGCCGCAGGTCAGGGTGTTGTTGCCGTTGAATTTTTGAAGGATTTTGAGTTTAAAGAGAAGATTAAGGAACTTGAGGATGGGAGGACAAGGGTGTGTGTTGATGTGGAGCGTGCGTTTGTAAGACAGATGAACGCATCGTGCAACTACCCCATTGGTGCACATGCCTACTTTGATGGGAATGAGTTCTGTATGAGCGTGATGTACGGCTGCCCAAAGGACTTAATAAAAGAGATAAGATACACAAGATGTGATAGTAGCGTGATGTTTGTGATTACAGACGTCATGGATTACGTAGAGAGGAAGAGGAATGAAGAGGGTTTCTGTCAGTAGATCACTGCCTTTGAAGTTCTTTCCTTTTGTGGAAAATGGTGTTTGGTTTGATGGTGACTTTGAGCGTAAGTTTCTGCTCAAGTGCAATAACATAGATAAAGACAACCACGATTTTTTGCTCACACACGCCCCGGACGGCGATATGGAGTTTTTAAATAGGGATGGTGGGTCGAAGAAAAAGCTAAGGGTTCTTTTTAGTGCCAATAAGGGTGATCTGATCCGGTATTCAGAGATTTACGATGAATGTTTTGATATATTTCCCATTGAATCGATGGAATTTAGGGCTGTCGATTTCATCATAGAAAGTAAAGCAGATTGGGTGGTCTTTACAAGCAAAAGAGCCGTTGAGTTTTTCTTTAAGAAGGTCTCCGTGAGGTTTATGTGTGATAAAAAGCTCGCTGCCGTTGGTGATAAAACGGCTTATGCGCTTATGGAGAAGGGTTTTAAATTGGATTACGTACCTGAGGAATTTTACGGTGCGTCGCTTATAGAGTTTTTGAAAGATAAAGGTAAACTTCTTGTTGTAAGTGCAGCAAAGTACAATAAAATTTACGATGAACTGGATAACGTTGTTGTTGTACCTGTGTATGAGAATGTGATACCTGAAAGGATTAAATACTTTGAGCCCGTAGGACAATTTGATTTTGGTCTGTTTTCAAGTCCATCAGCGTTTTGGCATATAAGAGAGACATTTGGAAGTTACGAATTTGTAAAAAGAATAAATAAAATCGTAGCTATAGGAAAAACAACAAAATCTTACATTGAATCGTGCGGTTTTGAGGCTGAAATGCCAAGCAAGGCAACAATTGACGATATGTTTAAATACGTGCTGGATTTGATTTAAGGGGGAGTGTATGGAGGATTTTGCGGAGCTTGAGTGTATAGCAAAGGAGATCAGAAAAGATGTGCTTGTTATGTTAAACAAGGCAAAGAGCGGCCATTCTGGTGGATCGTTGAGCGTTGTTGATATACTTGTAGCGTTGTACTTTGGCGGTATAATGAATTACGACCCAAAAAATCCCTCATGGGAAGATAGGGATAGGTTGGTTTTGTCAAAGGGTCATGCATGTCCTGCACTGTATGCCACACTTGCAAAGGCTGGTTTCTTTGAAAGGGACTTTTTGTGGACATTAAGAAAGTTGGGTTCGCCACTTCAGGGTCATCCAGACTCAAAGAAGTTGCCGGGCATTGATGCATCCACCGGTTCTTTGGGTAACGGTATAACGCAAGCTGTTGGGATTGCGCTTGCTGCACGGGTTTTGAAGAAAAGGTACAAGGTTTTCTGTATTATGGGCGATGGCGAACTGCAGGAGGGTATTACCTGGGAAGCGTTCATGGCAGCTTCACACTATAAACTGTCCAATTTGATTGTAATTGTGGATTTTAATGGCTTGCAAATAGACGGCAAGGTGATGGATGTTATGAACATATTACCTTTGAAGGAGAAATTTGAGGCGTTTGGCTTTAGAACGTACGAGATTGGCGGCCATGTGTATAAGAATTTGATTGATACGTTAACTACAGCAAAGCGTAATGTTATTGGTCCAACTGCAATTATCGCAAGGACTGTTAAGGGATATGGTGTTTCATTTATGGCTAATAGAATAGAATACCACGGCGTTCCACCTTCAGATCAAGAGTTAGAAAGGGCGCTAAAGGAGTTGGATAATGGAGTTTAAGGCAACAAGAGAGGCTTACGGTAAGGCTTTGGTTGAATTGGGTAAAAGGGACGATAGGGTTGTTGTGCTGGATGCCGATTTGAGTGGATCGACAAAGTCCAAGGAATTCCAAAAGCAATTCCCCAATAGATTTTTCAACATAGGTATAGCAGAGGCCAATATGGCCGGTGTTGCAGCTGGTATGGCTTTGAGTGGCCTAAAACCATACGCATCGTCCTTTGCAGTGTTTATTACCGGTAGGGCGTTTGAGATCGTAAGGCA
>WFRG01000138.1 GCA_015486705.1 Hippea sp.
GAGATAAATCTATGCCAGCTTGCGTCTGCTATGTGTTTTGCAAGTTTGTGGTTCTTGAGCATTCCCTTAACATTTAGGTTTTCAACAACAATGGCTTGGTTATCGCCAATGATTTGCTTGCTTAGTTTATGCAAGAAGTCTTCCCTTTGGTGTTTAATCTTTTCGTGAAGCTTAGCTATCCTTTTTCTCAACTTTATGTATTTTCCGCTTCCTTTCTCTTTTCTTGATAGACGTCTTTGAAGTTTTTTGAGTTTTTTCTCAGAAAGTACAAGATGCTTTGGTTTTTTTATTTTATCACCGTTTGATAGGGTGCAGAAGGTTTCTATTCCGACATCTATAGCTACAATATTATTCGATTTTAGCAGAGGCTTTATCTTCCTATCAACAAGGACATTAAGGAAAAACTTTTCTGTTGGGGTCTTTGTTATAGATATGGACTTAATCTCTCCTTCTATTTCCCTGTGTTTGATAAACCTCAATGATTTCTTAAGCTTTGGGATTTTTACTTTATTGCTTTCAATGGTAAAATGTTGTGGGATGGATACTGAGTTAGCTTTTCTCTTGCTCTTGAATTGAGGAAATCTCGCTCTTTTTTCAAAAAAGTTCTTAAACGCCCTATCAAGCCATTTAACGGCTTCTTGGAAGGACTGGCTGTTGGCTTCTTTGAGAAATGGATATTTTTCTTTAAGCTTCGGCAAAAGCTTTTTATACTCGTAATAATTCCAACTCTTACCACTTCCTTCATAGTCCCTCTTTGCAATCTCAAGGAGTTTATTGTAAACAAACCTGCAATGCCCCATCTGGCGGTTTAGAAAATCTATTTGGTCTTTTTTAGGGTATAGCCTGAACCTGTAAACATAATTTGTCATTTTTTCTGGTTTTCTATGTATTTTTTTATCGCTTCTTCTGACACAGAACCAACGGTCTCAACATAGTAGGAAGGATTCCACAAATGTCCTTTCCAGAGTTTTTCTTTTAATTCAGGAAATTTAAGAAATAGTTTCCTTGCACTTATGCCTTTAATCATCTTTGCTATGTAAGATGGAGATATTTTAGGGTGTGCAGATACAAAGAGATGGATATGGTCTTGCTCTCCGACTTCCATAACGGAGACTTCAAAGCCTTTCTCTTTAGCTACTTCTGAAATTATACTCTTGAGCTCTTTTTCTATCTTGGGAGTAAGAACCTTTCTGCGATATTTGGTGGAGAAAACAAGATGGTAATTGCAGTTGTAAACGCAGGTTCTCGCTTGTTTTATGTTAGGTTTTAGAGTTTTTCTACTCATACATATAGTATATATCAATTTCACAAAAAGTCAATATATTTAAGTGTTTATCTGTATTCGTATGGTATCCAATCGTGCTGTATCTCTCCTTTCAAAAGGAGAGGATTAGCACGTAGAAATTCCTAAATAATCGAGCCCAAAAGCCTTTCTTTTCTTTCTCCTGCAATAACTTCTCTTTCTCTTCAAGAATACCTTTTAGTCGCCCAACTTCCAACAGCGCTTTTTTCAACTCAACATCTCGCTTCTCATATTCTTCGAAAGGTATCAATGCTTTGCTTTTTTTCAGCTCGTATATATCGTCTATAACCGCCTTAATTAAATCGTTTTCAGTCCTTGTCTTATATATCTCTATCAACTCTTTTATTTTCTCGTCCGTCTCCTTTGTAACTCTGTAAGTTTTCCTTATCCACTCACCCATTTTTCACCTCAAAATCAACTGACGTCTATTTGTGTCAAACTGGCGTCAAACTGACGTCATTTTCAGAAAAGCCTATTCTAAAAGGAATTTTCCATCTCTTTCTTTTTTTTCGCCCTTTCAAGCAACCAATCTTCATCAACCTTCCACCATGCATACAGCTCACCAGTATCAGTCCTGTCAACCCTCACAAGATAATCTCCATTTTCATCTTTTTTCACATGCCCAATTCTTACAGAAATCTTCTTTTTATTCTCATCGTAGATATATCCAGAATACCCTATTGCGTCCTCAGGTGTGAGTATATCGGTTTCTACTCTCTCAGCTCCCGCATAGTCCTCTTCCAAAGCCTTTTTCAGGTAGATTACAAAGTCTTTTACTTTACCCGCTTTATACTTTCCAACCGTGTATTCTATTTGAGCCTTTGTATAGTTTTTTCCTTTTGTCTTTAAACCGCCAAGCACAGCACCAACGACTTTCATCTTCTCTCTATACTTGCCCGGTATTAAAGCCAACAGCTCTTTAGCCTCTTTATTCTCTTTCAGTTCGTCATTAAACGCCTTTTTAGCTTGTTGTTTAAACTTCAATTGAGCAGGCTTAGGCTTTACGTAGAATTTTATATGTGTATAAACCTTTCCCGTCTTCTTCAGCTCATAGGATACAAGAAAATCGACATTTTCATTTTCGTTAAGCTCTCTAACAGCAGGTTCAAGAACTTTAGCTTTTAAATTATTTATTCTGCCTTTGTATTTATTCTCAATATTAAACAGCTTCCTAAAGTCATCTATCGTCATTTCGGGTATTTCCACTTTTTCGTAATCTTTCGCCAGCTCATACAGTATTATCGTATACTTACTTTTAAGTCCTCTCACAATCACAAGGTTTATATTCGCATAAACACCATTAGGATCAACCAAAGCCCATTTAATACGCTCTGGGAGCTCAAAGGTAATACTTACAACTTTAGCTTTTTCGTCTTCAGTTACCTGTAGATCAGATACAAGACTAACCCAGCCTTTTATCTTCAAACCCTTATCTTTATCAAGTATGTTATATTCGGCGTCTTTTTTCTTTACCTCTTTAAGTTTTTCTATATAGTAGCTATTATTTTTATCAATTTTATCGCTTTTACTTAAAATTGCTTTCACATCCTTAAGAGGTATAGTAAACCTTTTCTTTTCCTTATTTTCTTTTAGCTCATGTTTAGCTATATACAGTAAAGCATCGTAAAACTTCCTTTGTATGGCGTCCAAATCAACTCTTATAGCTATCGTCCCGCTTGGCTTCTGTAAAACTACCGCATTCTTTTTCATAACTTTAGCAAGAGTACCCATAAAATCGCCTCCTTTCAATACAATTATATCCAAATAGCTACCTTTGTCAAGTTAAAAGTAGCAATAAGGTATTAGAAAAGTAGCAATAAGGTATTAGAAAAGTAGCACTTTCTCTCCGCAATTCCCGTCAAATCAACATTTTTCAACCCGGAAAACTCTTAAAACTCTTAAAATAATAAAACAACAACCCGAGAGCTCCTACCAACCTACTATCTCCCTACCAAAATCGAGGTGGGAGTTTGGCTATCGCCAAAGTTTGTCGTTGTCGTTTTTTTAAGAAAAAAGAAATGCAAGAACAACAAGAAAAAGCCATCGCTTCGCTCAGGCAACTATACCCCGCTTGTCGGGGTATAGGCCTTTCGCTTCGCTGAAGAGCCTCTGAAGAAAAAAAGAACCTAACAAGCGAAAAAGTTTGTTTATTCGATTAAGCACCCTACCCGAATCCTATACTCTCTACCTTCCAAAAGTTTTCTTTTTTAAGAGCAATAAAGAAGAGAGCAAGCAAGATAACACGCCCCCCCATATCCAGCTCCTACCAATCCAAAAATCGAAAACCCAAATCTTTGTTATCAGGAAAATAGAGAAAAAAACACCGCTATCGCGAAAGGATAAACTCTCTCTACTCTACAAACTCACTCAAGCAACAGAAACGTTTACAAAACTCCCGCGCCCGCCTCTCAGAATGCCCCTGACGTCTAAAATAAAGCCCTCTGGCGTTAAAGATGAGTCTCATTCGACTAATTAATCGATTGAAGTAAATCTCGTGCGAAATTCGGCGTTATTTTAGACACTAAATCTAAACCTCTCGCCAGGGCGGTCGGCAAGGCAATCGGGGGGGCGTGATATCTTTTTTTGAGCTTGACGGCAAACTGCAAAGCAGGCAAACGTCAAGCAGACAACCGAAGCCGTGAGGTTGATACCCCGCTTGCCGGGGTATCGCTACCGAAACGGCGAAGGGCGTCAGTTCTTTAAAATCCCTATCTCTGTACCGCTTTTTGTACTTGACTTATAACCGTAACAGACTATAACTTAAAGTAACATGTTTATCCGCGGGTAACCCAGCCACTGTAGCCCTTGCCGCCGTTTGGCGGAGGCCGTGGACTGCTACAGGAGACTGGCCAAAGGTAGTGGAAGGAACGCCCACTATCTCACTGACTCGGGTAGCGGCCGAGGTAGTTGTCAGTTTGTTAGAACGTCCTAACCCCACTGGGGAGCAATCTGGACGCGATTAAGTTTTAAGTTGTTACTATAGCTGTGTGCTTTTTTTATTTTTAACTTCTTTTCTTTTTTTGTAGCGGAATGAGATTGATATACCGCTTGCCGGTATATCGCTATCGAATGTAGCGGTTGTTTTGCAGAGGCAAGCGACACGTCTATTTGTATGCTCTTCAAAGCAAACTCCCCAACACAAATAGACGGGGCGCGGGAGAATGGAGAAAATCTTGTTTTTATGCTTGATTTTGAAGATTGAACATTTGAGGACTTTGAGGACTAACGAAGGATTTTGAGGACTTTACAGGCTTATCTAAATCTTTAAAAATCGTTATTTTAATCAGTATTTATAGAGATTTTACAATTTTTAATAATAGGAGGTTTAATATAGATTTTTGATTGAAAAAAGAGGACTTGAGGACTTGTTGTTTTTATGCGTATTTTAGTGCTGTAAGGCTGTCCCTCTCAATCGCCCTGAGAACAGGGCTTTAAATAAATTTTGGGTGGCCGCTACCCTGCTTGGCAAATAGCGGTGAGACACTTAACGAACTTGGTTGTCGCTCTTGCATAAGAGCGGACAGCCTGATTGAGAGGGGGTGGAAAGATGACTTGTGAGCTATTGAAGGAATATGAAAAGAATATAAGGCGATACTTAAAGCACAAACATCAGTGTTCGCTAAAGAGTGAAAGGGACAGGAAAAATCGAGTTGTAAAATTTTTGAGGTTCTGTTGTAGTCGTGGCGTAAGGTCGATAAGGGACATAACTAAAGACGATTTTGATAAATTCATACAGACACTAAGTAAATACAGTATAGAAACAAGAAGAAAATACAGGCTTGCTTTAAAAGAGTTCTTCGAAAGAGCACATTTGGATATTCGTGTAAACGTTCAAAGGTCAGTAGATCGTGAAAAACTCAAAAAAAAGTTTCAAAAACTAAAGCAAATCCTGTCTTGTTGTAATTGCATAAATGAGCATAAGAGAGAAATTTTAGAAATCTTGTGATAGGGGCGTCCTGCCCCTTTTGTTGTGGGCTTGCGTGAGCTCACAATAGAGGGGGTGCACTATGGCAAAGGCACAAATCAATTTTCGCAATGAGCACAAAGCCTCATTTTTGGCGAGACAAATAGCCCAGAATTCTAATCGTGGCTCATCGCTCGAAGACAGGATAGAGACAGTCTTAAATTCTCTGCGTGAGACAACAGGTGTAAAGAACTTGAAGCAGTTCAGCAATGACAGAATTCAAATCTACGTTGACACCTTGAGGGATCGTCTTGAAGAGGGTGAAATATCCCGTGCAACAGCGTCAAGTTATGTGTCAGCTCTCAACCGTGTGATAGAATACACAAACGAAAATCTAAACCGCCAACTTGAAATCATATCGGCAAAGGACTACGGGCTCTCGCGCGGCGGCATTGAGTATAGAGACAGGGTTGTCAGTCAGGAAACGCACAACGCTTTCAAAGACTTTCTTGAACAACAGGGCAACACCAAAGCCCAAGCACTTTCCTATTCGGTAGAGCTTCAGCGTGAATTTGGCTTGCGCTTGCGTGAGAGTATTCAGCTCAAGCAAGATACAATCAAACAAGCCCTCAAGGACGGTGTTTTGCACCTGAGCAGGCAGGACGGCACAAAGAACTCCCAACCGAGAAACATACCAATCAGAAATGAAGCCCAAATACAAGCTTTAAAATCAGCTCTCTCTTTCATGCAAGAGAATAATTTACGCTCATTAGCACCAACAGAGCATATCAAAGAGCAGTATTACTATGCTCAAAACATCAAACAAAACTTCAACTATATATCTGATACTAAAATGGATTTTCATGGGGAGCGACAACATTATGCCCAAGAAAGATATAGCGAGGGAGCATCTCTAAAGCAAATCAGCGAGGAACTCGGACACCATAGAATAGAAATACTGAAGTATTATATACCCAACCTATAACTACAACAAAATGTAAATTCTTTGAAATTTTTCTCTAAAAATATATAAATAACGAACATTAGTTTATTAGTAGTTTATGGAGGTGTAATGGTGAGGAAATTGTTTGGCACTAAAGGTAGGCTTTTCAAACTTCTTGCGGTTTTTATGTTATTTGCTTTCTTAGCCACCTCTCTGTCATCCTGCTCAACAGTGGCAACGGGCATTGAACATGCCCACTTGGAAGTGCAGGCTAAAATGTCTAACACTATCTTTTTAAACCCAGTAAGACCTGACCAAAAAACGATTTTTGTGGAGTTCAGGAACACATCCCAAGTTCCCATGCCTGACTTAAAGCAGATGATTATTTCAAGGCTTGAGCAGAAGGGTTATAAGGTAATCGAAGACCCGTATAAAGCAGAGTTTTGGCTACAGGGAAATGTGCTTTATATGGGAAAAGAAAGCAAACACATGACCCTTGAGGGTATGCTTGCGGGAGGTTACGGTGGTGCGTTAACAGGGCTTGCCATAGGAAGTGGATATGGAAAAGTTGGAGCAGTTGGCGCCGGTTCTCTTATAGGATCTGCTGTAGGCGCACTGGCAGGAGCCGCAATTCATGTTGATACTTATATTGGTGTTGTAGATATCCAAATTAAGCAGAGAATTAACGGTACAATTCAAAAGCAGGTTAATTCTAATATGCAAAACGGCATAGGCACAAAGGTTAAGACAAACTACAAGACAACAACACAATATCAAGCCTTCAGAACAAGGATAGGCGTTCAAGCAACGCAAACGAATATGAATCTCAAAAAAGCAACGCCTATAATTGAGAGCAAACTTGCTCAGGAGATAACAGGTTTATTTGATTAAGAATTATTAAAGTCAAGATCCCGCCCCATAAAAAATAAGGGGCGGGATCAACAATTTCTACTCTATCCCATTTTCTGTGTAAGTTTCTCTCTTGCTCCCATCATATTGAATCCCTTTTAACCTTTCAATCTTTTCCTGTAAGAATATAAATGAGAGAGAGTAGAAATTTAAGTTTATGGGAGTATTATTTGCAGATACTGCATTATATAAATAGTGTGGTAAAAGCTATATCAAAACATAAATTATAGTATATCTAAAGCCTATTTTTATAGTGATTTTTCGATTTCTACTTTCACAAGAATATCTGATTTCCAAACTATAAATATAACATAACTTTTAGAATAATGTTGTAATAATAACAACCCAGACGATTCTGGCAGTTCAGGTGACGACCTTAATCCCCCAAGCGGATTCAGCAGGCGGTAACAAAAAAAGGCGGGGAAGCCCGCCTAATATTTAATAGTATTTATTCCATGGGTCATCCAAACCGTTCCACATATTTGCTGCATCATAAGAGTTTATAGGATCGAATATTCTATCCCACTCTTCCATGGCCTCTCTAAAAGTAGCCTGGTCTTCAGGTGTGGGCTTTCTAAACCATTCCTTTATCATCTCGTTATCCCTCTTCTGAGCTTCAACCAGAGCGTTTAACTCTGCCTTCAGCTCTTCAGGGGTTTTCTTCCTGAACAACTTCTTTAAAAAGCTCATCCTTGCCTCCTTTCGCCCTCATTTATGGCGAGATAGTTCTATTTAACCGGTTCTACAATCTCAAACCCTTTGCCAAAATTCTCTCTCAAAACACTAATAGCCTTTTCCTTATCTTCTTGATTATCAAACTCAAGCACAAGCATTTTTTTCTTTTTTAAAGTGTTCTCAGCCGCTTTTTCTACAACTTTTTTCCAATATTCTACATTTTCAACCCTTTTGAATTTCTCGGCGTCTTCTTCTATTCTTCTCTCATAATCGTCCAGCTCGTCATAATATCTATCCTCACTCATTTTTTACCCTCCAAATATATCCTTGTAAACTTACGGCTTGGATAAGCCGTTACAAGCCTTAACTTATCTCCCCTTTTTTCAAAAGGAACAGCCCAAATATAACCATCTATGTTAAGGATCATTAGTTTTTGCCCCTCAAACTCCTCTCTATTGTCCAGAATATCTAAAACAGCTCCTTGTCTAATTTTCTCAACAATCTCATCAAAAGACAACCCTCTTTCTCTCTTTATACGTTCACTTTTTTTATTATGCCACTCAAATTCGACTTTACTAAAGTCAATATCTTCCACTTAATCACCTAGTGACTTCCTCCCCTCACTGAAGTGAGAGGCTTCCCGCTTCGCAGGATGCTTCTGCACCCTCCACGGGCATGAGTTCGGGGCAGTCCGCCCCTACCGCCTGATTAAGGCTGGCGAGGCCTATTTTGAGTAGGTTAATCGCAGCATTTAAGTCCCTATCGTGCTTTGTGCCACATACGGGGCAAGTCCACTCTCTATCTGAAAGTGTTAAGTTCTCATTCTTGTATCCACACACGCTACACAGCTTAGAGGAAGGGTAGAATGTGTTTGCTTTAACTATTTGCCTGCCGTATAGTTTAGCTTTGTATTCCAAGAAAGAGATAAATCTATGCCAGCTTGCGTCTGCTATGTGTTTTGCAAGTTTGTGGTTCTTGAGCATTCCCTTAACATTTAGGTTTTCAACAACAATGGCTTGGTTATCGCCAATGATTTGCTTGCTTAGTTTATGCAAGAAGTCTTCCC
>WFRG01000139.1 GCA_015486705.1 Hippea sp.
CCATTACATAGTGCATACGAAATTTTCTTTTAATGAATTGATAAGAAATACCCATGTTCCTGAATCGAAAATTTCAATAGTTCCTCACGGGATTTTTGATTATTATAAGAATATACGGAATGAGACTCAAAAGCAAGATATAGTTAGAAAAACTAACCCTAATAAAATAATACTTTTTTTTGGTCTTATTAAACCCTACAAAGGGCTAGATTTTTTAATAAAAGCATTTTCTCTGTTACCAAATAAATTACTTAAAGAGACCCGTTTGCTTGTGGCGGGATATCCCAAGATGTCAATTAATATTTTTAAAGAACTAGCTATGCAGTTAGGTGTTGCTGACCTTATTATTTGGGATCTGAGATTTATACCGGAAGAGGAAGTACCTTTAATTTTTGAAAGCGCTTATGTTGTAGCACTACCTTACCTGAAAATTGACCAAAGTGGTGTTCTTATGACGGCTTTGGCTTTTAAAAACCGATAGTAGCCTTTAAAGTTGGTGGTTTTTTAGAAGTGTTGAAAGATGGTGTTACTGGGTATTTGGTAGAACCTGGAAATATTTATGGGCTATCAAAGGCGTTGCGACAAATATTGAGTCGACCACAGATAGCACAACAAATGAGCAGATCTATAGAAAAAATGATTGAAGATGATTTATCATGGGAGTCAGTTGCAAAAAAAACTGTACAAATATATAAATTTTTGGAGGGAAAGTAAACTGGGTAATTGGGATAATTGGATCAATGAATCCTTATTTTAATTTAATGTAAAAGACTAAATAGGATAAATTTTTATGCCAAAAAATACGGTTTCGGTAATTACTCCTGCCTATAATGTTTCGAGATTTGTCTCTAAAACAATCAAATCTGTTCTAAATCAAACATATCAAAACTGGGAAATGATAATCATAGATGATGTTTCAACAGATAATTCAGTAAATATAGTAGAAAAATATGTAAAAAGAGATAACCGTTTTAGACTGATTAAGTTAGAAAAAAATAGCGGTCCAGCTATTGCAAGAAATATAGGAATAAAAGAAGCTAAAGGAAGGTACATAGCTTTTTTGGATGCGGATGATTTATGGTTACCTGAGAAATTAGAAAAACAGTTGAAATTTATGAATGAGTATGACTTAGCTTTCACATATTTATCATATAAGTTAATTGATGAAGAGGGTAACGACTTAGGAGAATTTATTACAAAAGAGAAAATTACCTACAAAAGTATGTTAAAAACTTGTAGTGTAGGATGTTTGACTGCTATCTACGACACCCAAAAATTAGGAAAAGTTTATATGCCGAATATTTTAAAAAGACAAGATTATGGGTTGTGGTTAAAAATACTAAAGCAAATTGGTAGTACAAGGGGCATTTTGGAGCCATTAGCTATATATAGAATTAGAAAAAACTCTATTTCCTCGAATAAATTGATAGCCGCAAAGTATCAATGGAAAATATATAGAGAAGTTGAAAAGTTACCTTTCTTAAAAAGCACTTATTATTTTATGTGGTATGCTTATTATGGGTTTAAGAAATATAAGTAAAGGAGCTGGTAAAACTGGTAGCTATTAATTCACGTAAATAGTGTAAATTTATAAAAAACAACTTAATCAAAGGAGGCACTTAATTGAAAAGAAAGGCATTAATAACAGGCATTAGAGGACAAGATGGGGCATATTTAGCGAAATTTTTACTTGAAAAAGGATACGAAGTTTGGGGAGCAGATAGAAGGAGTGGGGATTCAAGTAACTGGAGACTAAAAGAATTAGGTATTGAAAAAGAGATAAACATCATCTACATGGATTTATTAGAACTAACGAATATTATGAGAGTAATAGAAAAAGTTCAGCCAGATGAGATTTATAACTTAGCTGCTCAAAGTTTTGTAGGTGTATCCTTTGAACAACCCATTTTAACAGCTGAAATCGATGCTGTAGGAGTTTTGAAACTTCTTGAATCAATTAGGTCTTTAAAACCCGACACAAAGTTCTATCAAGCTTCAACAAGCGAAATGTTTGGAAAGGTTCAAGAAATCCCTCAAACAGAAAAAACACCTTTTTATCCAAGGAGCCCGTATGGAGTGTCAAAGTTATTTGGGCATTGGATAACAGTTAGCTATAGGGAGTCTTTTAATATCTTTGCTTGTTCTGGAATTTTGTTCAACCATGAGGCCCCTTTAAGAGGGTTAGAGTTTGTAACAAGAAAGATAACTTATAGCTTAGCGCGAATAAAATATGGGCTACAGGATAAGTTGGTGTTAGGAAACTTAGATGCCAAAAGAGATTGGGGATATGCTAAGGAGTATGTAGAAGCTATGTGGTTAATGCTTCAACAAGATAAACCAGATGATTATGTTATAGCTACGGGAGAAACACACACAGTTAGAGAATTTGTAGAAAAAGCTGCTAAAGTTGCAGGTTTTAGCATAGAGTGGGAGGGGAAAGGAGTAAATACAAAAGGGATAGATAGAAAATCAGGTAAAGTTAGCGTAGAAGTTTCTCCAGAATTTTATAGACCTGCAGAAGTAAACATACTAATTGGAAATCCAGAAAAAGCAAAAGAAAAATTGGGATGGGAACCGAAAACTAAATTTGAAGATTTAATTAGTATTATGATGGATGCAGATTTAAAAAGAGTTTCCAAAGAAGTTAAGTAATTAATGAATATTGTTGCTTGTTAGAAACAAAAACGTCGGAGGAAAATTAATGAAAACTATTATCCTCGCCGGTGGCTCTGGCACCAGGCTCTTTCCTATGTCGAGAAAAAAATACCCCAAGCAGTTTTTAAAAATCGGTGATGAAAAATCCTTATTCCAAAAAACTATTGAAAGGAGCTTGCTTGCCGTTAATCCAGAAGACTTAATCATAATAACCAACAAGGACTATCAATTTCACATCAAAAACCAACTCTCAGGACTACTTGCCAACTCAACCAATCAACTATTCAACCAATCAACTAACACCCAAGCAAACATAATCCTCGAACCTATAGGTAGAAACACCGCTCCAGCGATAGCGTTAGCTGCAAAATTTGCACTTGAAAAGCTAAAAACCCATGAGGACGAAGTGTTATTTATATCTCCTTCTGATCATGTTGTTTCACCGAGCAAAAAGTTTGCTGAATACGTAAAAAAAGCTGAAAAGATAGCAAAAGAAGGATATATCGTAACTTTTGGTGTACGACCTACAAAGCCAGAAACTGGGTATGGATATATAGAAAGTGATGGTGGTAGTGTTGGCGATAGTGACAGTATAGGTGTTTATAGAGTGAAGCAATTCCACGAGAAACCTGGTTTAGAAACGGCAAAGAAGTATTTAGAGAAAGGAAACTACTACTGGAACAGTGGAATATTTGCTTTTACTATAAAAACAATTTTAAAAAAACTTGAAAAACATGCACCTGAAATTTATGAGAAAATGGAGAATAGGACATTTGAAGAAGTTTTAAAGAATTTTGAATCAATGCCTAATATTTCTATAGATTACGCTGTAATGGAAAAAACGAATAAGGCTGTTGTTTTACCACTTAATTTAACATGGTCGGATGTAGGATCATGGGATGCCTTCTATGAAGTTGGCGAGAAAGATGAGAATGGGAATGTAAAGATAGGCAATGTTGTCGATATTGACACAAAAGATTCTTTGATTTTAGGTAACAAAAGAGTTGTTTCTACTGTAGGAATCAAGGACTTGATAGTTGTTGAAACAGATGATGTTCTATTAATTGCAAAAAAAGGAGAAGGTCAAAAGGTTAAAGAGATCGTAAACAAACTAAAGGAAAACAGAGAATTCAAACACCTAACAGAATTTCATACAACGGTTTATCGTCCTTGGGGTAGTTACACAGAACTTGAAAAGGGAGATAGGTACAGAATAAAAAGGATTACTGTAAAGCCGGGAGAAGCTTTGAGTCTACAGCTCCATTATCATAGAAGCGAACATTGGGTTGTTATAAAGGGTACGGCAAAAGTTGTGTTGGAGGATAAAAACGGCAAGCTGAGTGAGTTTTTTATTAAGGAAGATGAAAGTATGTATGTTCCGAAAACCAGAAAACATAGGCTTTCCAACCCAGGCAAAGTGCCGCTTGAAATAATAGAGATTCAGTCAGGAGAATATGTCGGAGAGGATGATATTGTCAGGTTTGATGACAAGTACTTTAGAGTAGATTGATTGGCTTTGGCTGATTTCCTGTTCCTTTTTCCTCAAATCAATCCTTTATCTCTCAATATCCCCTTTGCCTCTTGCCCACTCATCTTTAAGTAAACCGCTGTTGTTGTGAGTGCAGAATGCCCCAACAGGTCTTGAACGATAGTCACCGGAACGCCTGCCCGCAGTAATTCTATCGCCCGGGTATGCCTTAAAATGTGCGGGTGAGATAGTTCTTTTGGTATGTTTGACTCTATACAGAGCTCCTTAAATACCTTGTTAAAGTTGCTCCTATCCACTTTAAATGCTTTATCTTTCATATGGGGATGCTGCGCAATATAGCTGGCTATTTCACCCGTAAGGTTTGCGGGGACGGGTATTATTCTGTATGCGCCTTTTTTCTTTGGGTTATGCCTTTTTAAGGTAATAAGCCTTATCTCTGCGTTCCTAAAGTCTATATCACTATAATCTATGTTTATCACCTCACTTATCCTTGCGCCGGTGAATCTGAGTGTAAGGAAAACAAGCCAATAACGTCCTCTGATGCGTCGCTTTGTGTCTGAGATATCCTTTTGGTCATACCAAGACTGAAAAGCGGATATAAGGCTGTTTAATTGAACCTCTGAGAGATACTGAAGCGGTTGTGCAGTGGCTACTAAATTGTGCGAGTGGTAAGATGTAAGCATATCTTTATCTGTTTTTTTCAAATACCTTCTCTGATATCCACATCTTTATCAGAGACTGCCTTGTAACCCCTATCTTTTTTGCCTCTTCA
>WFRG01000140.1 GCA_015486705.1 Hippea sp.
ATGATTAAAGGAAACTGAGGTGAGCTATGTTTGTTAGAAAGCCTGCTGTAGCGGGCATGTTCTATCCTGCAGATCCAGTTGAGCTAAAACGTTACCTTGAGAGTGTCATAGATAAAAATGCAACAAAGGTCTCACCTAAAGCGATCATCGTTCCCCATGCGGGTTATGTGTATTCTGGTCATGTGGCCGCAAAGGCGTATAGTGTTATCGAGCCGTTTGATACATACATCGTTATGGGTCCAAACCATACGGGTTTGGGAGCGGAAATTTCTGTATTTGACGGCGTTTATGATATGCCCTTTGGTCAGGTTTATCCAGATGAGGAGTTAATCCAAAGAATAGCAGAAAACGAGTACGTTGATGTAGACTACTATGCCCATCTACAAGAGCACAGCGTTGAGGTTCAACTGCCCTTTATTGACTTTGTTACACCAAACGATTACAAGGTCGTTACCATCGTTGTTGGAACGCAGAACATATCAAAGCTTTATTCTACGGCCGAAACCATTGCTAAGGCGATTTCTGAGTCGAACAAGAGAATTCTTATGGTTGTCTCAAGCGACATGAACCATTACGAAAATCAAGAGATTACCCTAAAGAAGGACGCTTTGGCTATAGAGAAAATGGAAAATTTAGATGAAAATGGTTTGATGAGGGTTTGTCAAACAAACGGTATAACGATGTGTGGTGTGGCGCCAGCTTACATTGCCATTGCGGCATTGAAGATGCTGGGAGCGACAAAATGCACAGTGTTGGATCACAGGACAAGTGGCGATGTAAACGGTGATTATTCTCAGGTTGTGGGCTATGTAGCTGCCGTTATAGAATGAGGGACTTTCTTGATAGGATAGTTTACGATTATCCCTTTCTGTTTGTATTTGCCTCGCTTTTCTTTATTGCGGTTTTTCATAATACTTTTGCCTATTTTATCTCCTTTTTATTTTTTGCCGTTGCGGTTTATTTCAATAGGCACTTAGCCTTTGTATTTGCTTTATTTTTAATTCTGTTCGTTGCTTTCAATATACACAAAAGGCCTCACAGGTGCAAAGGCTCTGGAGAAGGTGTTGTAGAAAACGTAACAATTGGGAGAAGTTTAAATATCGAGTTAAAAACGGGCAGAAGCAGGCTTTACCTTTTTGCACCAATTAGATACAGCAACGTTAGGATTGGTGACGTTGTTCGTTTTAGGGTGGGTCTCAAGAGTACTAACACACTAAAAAACAAGGGTTTTGCCCGTTATCTTGAGTCAAAATCCATCTACTATTACGGTTTTGTGAAAAGCTTAGTGGTGGTGGGCAAGGAACAGCCACTATCGTTTTTTGAATCCGTTAGAAGAAGGATAGAAGACGAGTTTTATTACTTTTTGCCTAAAGATGTTGAGTATTTCTTGGATTCCGCCATTCTCGGAGATGGCAGGTATAAGTCAAAGATAAAAAAGGATTTCATAAACACGCAAACGGCACACATTATGGCTGTCTCTGGTCTACACATGGGCTTTGTTTTCGGTTTGTTCTATTTGCTTTTTTACTATTTATATTCTTTTGTCGGCTATATTTACAGAAGGTACAATCTAAAGATTTTGGCGAGCATTTCGGCATTCTTCCCTACACTCCTTTATTTTTCCATCACGGGCTTTCATATCCCTGCAATTCGCTCCTTTCTTATGACGCTGTTATTTGTTTTCTCTTTGATCTTTTCGCGTGAAAGGTCATCTTACAACATTTTGTTCTTCCTTGCTGCGATTTTTTTGTGCTTTGACGGTTCAATTATCTTCAATCCTTCATTTGTCATGTCGTTTTTGATGACATTTTTTGCCCTTTTGATATGGTCAAGAGTCGGGATTTTCGTTAATAATGGTTACCTAAAGACCGCTGTTTTTACCTTCCTCATGTCTGTTGTTGCAATACCGATGAGCAGCTATTACTTTTCAAAGATTGGCTACCTATCTTTCCTTGCAAATATGATTGTCATACCATTCTTCGGTTTTTTGGTTGTGCCTTTGGCTTTTTTGGGAATTTTGGCTACGCCGCTTCCCTATGGTTTAATAAAGATTTACATCTATAAACTTGTGGCGCTCGTAACGGGAATACTGTTGAAAATCGTTGGATTCGTATCCTCTATCTCACACCCCATAAACTTCAAGATGCCGTTTGTTTTGGTTGCTATTATCTACGTTCTTTTTGTTGCCTTTCTACTTACAGTAGATAGACTTCTACATCTTCCAGATAGTCAATGCCAAACTCATCGGAGAATCTCTTTTTGAAATAGGCAAACTCTAAAAATCCAGCCGAGTTTATTAAGGCCTTGTAAAGGCTCGTTGGAGAATGGTACGTTTCCTCAAGGTGTCTGAATTCCAAGTTTTTAAGCTTTATTCGTGTAAAGCCGTCTTTTAGGTGATTCTGAGTTATATTTGATATGCAGTTGCCAAAGTTATCAATATAAACAATCTTCCCAATGATTTTCTTGTTTTTCTCTTCAACCTTTAGGCTTTCGGATAGGCTATCCTTTGGTTCGCCAATGTTTTCAAACCCTTTTTTGTAAAGTAACCATGCTGCCCTGACCATAATATCCCGTGCTTCAAACGTTTTTGAGCTGTTGGGGTTGATTTCTGTTCTGTCGAGTTTTCTGATTGCTTCAGGCTCGATCAAAGCTAATGCCTCGTTGCCCGGCGACACTATGTATTGATTTTTGTACTTTACGGCAACAATGTCCCTATCTGTCCCAACACCCGGATCGACAACTACGATGTGGATTGTGTTTTGGGGAAACTCTGGCACAACTGTCCTAACGATATACGCGGCTTCAAGTGAGTTAAATGGCTTAATGTTGTGTGTTATGTCTATGATTTTTATCTCTTCCCCGAATAACTTAATCAGTTCGGCTTTCAGTTGGGCGACAAAACCACCGCTGTCTGAAAAGTCAGTTGTTAGTGTTATTATCATTTTCTATCTCCTTTAGTAGTTCTACCTTTTTCGTGAAACAAGTGCCCGATTTCTGTTTAATTTTGTTTAACTCCATTATTGCTTGATATTTATCGTTTATTTTCATATAGCAGTAGGCCTTTTTCAACATAGTATAGCATGAATGTCCTATTTGTTCTTCCATGTAGTTTAAATTTTCTAGGGCCTTTAAGTAGTTCTTATTTTTAATGTTAAGCTCTATTAGGGCTTTGAAATATAATGGATTGGAGGAATTAGAAAAAATTATGGCGCTCCGTAAATCATCTTCAGCAAGTTTTATTTTTCCGAGCTTTGAATACACAAGGGCTCTGTTATAAAAAGCTACATCGGCATTTGTATAAAATGGGTTATTTATAAGCTTTGTAAACATACTTATTGCTTTGTTGTATTTCTTTATGCCAAAATAATAAACACCCAACGCATTGTAAGCATCGAAGAAGTTTTTATTAATTGAGATTGTTTTTTTGAGATAATATTCGTATTCTTTCAAGTCACCTCTAAGTTGATAGGCAATTGCCAAAAGATAGTAAACGCGAGGGTCGTTTTTTAACGTTTCTTTTGCTTCTTCTAAGTATTTAAAAGCATTAGCCAAGTTTTTGTAGTCTTTGTGAACAATGATGTTTCTTGCCATTTCGTATTTGATTAGAGCAATTTTTATACTCTTATCATGGCTGAGGTTTTGATTTGTTGTTGCGCAAGCCGAAAGCATTATTAAGGGTATAACCGCTAAAAAGAGCTTAACATATACTTTCATATCCTAATACTAACTCACAACATTCATTGCGTCAACTAATTGCTTACATTTTACGCGTTACTCTTTTGTTCCGTGGAGGTATTTTATGTGTAAGTCGTACAAAATTTCGTTTAACAAACTTTCTTCTTCTTCTGTCAGGTTGCCTTTTGTTTTCTCTTTGAGAATATCGAGCATATCTATTGCAAACTTCGCCTGCTCTAAGTTTTTATCCTTCTTTTTGCTAAATGGATCCTCTATTACACCGAGATGCACGTATGCTGTTTGGGCTAATGTTATAACCATCTGGCTAAAATCGGGTTTGTCCATTCCAAAGGCCTCCTTTTTAGCGAATTTTATAAAAACTCAGGGATATGTCAATTGGTCCTGGTGCTCTCTTTTATAGCTGTTGCAATCGATAAAAGCACAATTGCCATGCCCAAGGCCTTCATGAGACTGATGGATTGATGGAAGATTATGTATGCCAAGATTGATGCACCAATGGGCTCGCCAAGTGTTGCAATGGCAACGGCGTTTGCCTTTATGTGTTTCAATGCCCAGTTGAAAGAGGTATGTCCCAACAGTTGGGGAATGATGGCCATTAGAACCATTAGTAGGTAGGAAATGGGCCTGTAACCTAAGAATGGTTTTGCGCTCAATAGGGCAAAAATCAATGTGAACAGGGCGGAGAAGCTGTAGACAAGCGTTACGTACTGAAATGTAGTTAGGTACCTGCGCAGGTGTGAACCGGACATGAAGTAGATACTAACGGCTACAGCTCCAACAATTGCCAGAATATCGCCTAAAATGGGGTTTGGATAAGCCGATGACCCCGTTAAGTCTTTATCCGAGTAAGCTATAATTGCACTACCTGCTATTGCCATTGCCGTGGCTATCAATGTCCTTGCGCTGGGTTTCTCTTTAAAGAACAGTAAACTAAAGATGATCACAAATACGGGGCTTGTTGAAACAAGTGTAACTGAGCTTGCAATGGATGTGTATTTGATTGAGGCTATCCAACTTATAAAGTGGATGCTTAAGAAAAAGCCGCTCAGAATAGCTATAAAGAAATCCCGTGTATTTGCTGTCTTTAAGGGTATATTTTTGTATTTTGCCCACGACAACAAGATGACAGATGATATTATGAGCCTATAGGTGCTTATGATGATGGCCGGGACGTCGTATGTTAGTTTGATGAGTATACTTGATAACGACACGGATAGTATGCCAATCAAAAGGACTGCATATACCTTGATCATCGTTTTAACCTGATTAAAGGCCCTACTTCGCTGACAAAGAGGCCCAAGAACATAATGCCAGCGCCAATGTAGGCCCTTAAAGACAGCACTTCGCCACCCAACAGGTAACTAAAGATCGCAGAAAACACAGGTTCCATAATGAAGATAATCGCCGTTTTTGTTGGAGTTGTGTACTTTTGTGCTGTGTTTTGTATGACGAAGGCATAGACAGTGGCAAAAACCGCAGTGATGAGAAATGAAAAGATCAAGTAAGTGTTCCAGTGTTTTGGTATTAAGTACGGTTCTTTGGCAAGTGAGACAATCGTTGCCAATACCGACATCGTTGTTATCTCAACTACCGTTAAGAGGAATGTGTCGTGTTTTCTTGAGTACCTGTCTGTTAATATAATCTGTATGGCAACAAATACAGCGCAGATAATTGTTAGGATTTCGCCTGTTGACAGTGTTAGTGTGTCGTTTAAGGACATGAGCGTTACACCCAAAAATGACAAAACGGCGCCGATTTGAGAGTAGATTCTTGGTATCTTTTTGAGTAAAACGGCTGAGAATATTGGCGTGAAGATAACGTTTAAACCCGTTAAGAAACCAACGACGGTTGCGGATGAATACTGTAGTGCAACAGTTTGGAATGCATATGCCAAAAAAAGCACAATTCCTAAGATGACACCATCTTTTAGAATTTCTTTACTTAAATTTTTTAATCTTGGAAAGAATATTATGGCTAAGAGGATGCTGGATATCCAGAATCTTATGGATAGAAAGGCAAATGTGGGCATCTGTTCTATGGATTTTTTGACGATGATGAATGTACTGCCCCAAAAAATCGTGACAGATAAAAGAAGCAAATCCGCTATGTATTCCTTTGAAACTCTAATCATGTTTACCCTTCTTCACATGGTATATATTTGCCATGATTACGCCTGAGATTATCAAAATACCGCCGATAAGCTGAAATTGATTTAGGCTTATGTGCAAAAATATATATGCGAGGATTATTGTAAATACGGGCTCAATAGAAGAAAACAGGCTTGTCAGTGCAGAGCCGATTACATCTATTGCCATAAACAAAAACATAATGGCCAAGAATGTTGGTATAAGGCCAAGTAAAATGCCTATCATGAGCTGGTATATGTTTCCTGGTAGAGTAAAGCTGCGTAAGGAGAGCAGTAGGAATGAGAAAAAGGCGAATAGGATCGTGTAAAAACTAAAGGAGACGGGATTTTCCTCCTTTATTAGAAGCTGTATAACAATAAGGTAAACGCTATAGATGAGCATAGCAAGTGTGGCAAAGATGACACCCATGAGCTTGAGCTTTTGCCCAAATGCATCGTGGAATATGAAGCCGAAACCTGCGAGAATGATCACTATGAACAACGCCTTGTATAAATTGATTTTTTCTTTGAAAATAAAATGTGATAGTATGGTTACCGTTGCTGGGTAGAGGTATAGGATGAGTTCGACAACGTTGGGCGATGTGTACTTAATTCCCCTGAAGAAGCAGAAGGCTTGTAATGTGTAAAGAATTGTTCCAGTAAAGAAGGCTTTGATTAGGAGTTTTGGCTTGGGCTTTAG
>WFRG01000141.1 GCA_015486705.1 Hippea sp.
CAGATTGCGGTATCATTGGCGCAAACGTTGCATCTTTAGAAAGTGGAAGGTTTTTTATTTTAAGCAACGAGGGCAATATACAGAACGTTCTGAGAAAGAAGGTTGTAATTTGTGTTTTGGGTATAGACAAGATTGTTGGAACAGACAATGAGGCTTTTAAAATTGTTGATGCTCTACCAAAAACGGCTACGGGGCAAATAACCACAAGCTACGTTGATGTAATAAAAAAGCCGTTTGGTAAGTTTTACGTGATCCTGCTTGACAACAATAGGTTGGAGTTTTCAAAGGACTCAGTTTACAAAGAAATACTTTACTGTATTCACTGTGGCGCGTGTCAAAATGCCTGCCCTGTTTATACAACGGTCAGTGGAAAGCTGTTTAAAGGTAAAACATACGCTGGGCCTGTAGGCTTGATTTTGTCCTACCTTGTTAAAGACACAGGCAATCTTTGGGATTTTGCCAATATGTGCATCGGTTGCATGGCTTGTGACGAAATATGCTCTGCTCGTATTAATCTGCAGGAGCTGATTTTACGCATAAAGGCTCAATACACGCCGAAAAAAATTACGCCCAAGCGCCTTATTATAAAGTACCTTGAAAACAACTACCACATTTTGAGGTTTGGGGCTTATGTATCGCATTTTCTTTTCAAAAAGGACTTAAAGACGGGCATTAGTTCTTTGGATAGGGCTTTGGGGCAAGATTTTAGACCTCTACCAGGTGTAAACAGCTCTTTCGATATCTCGGTATATACAAAAAAAACCAAGATTTGCTTATTTGCAGGTTGTTCGGTGAACTTCTTTTATTCCAATGTGGGCAACGACGCCCTACAAGTTGCCTCAAAGTTGGGAGTGGATTTGAGTGTTATTAAACAGAAATCGTGTTGCGGGGCGCCTGCGTGGTACAACGGCGAGGAGAAATCTGCCAAAGAGGCGGCTAAAATAAACGTAGAATTTTTGAAATCGCTGAATTGTGACAAGATCTTGTTCTTGGATCCCCACTGTGCGCACATGGTTAAGCGGGACTATGTCGAATTCTTAAACACCAATGATGCCAAATCGGTTTCTGATAGAGTCTCATGCGCTGGCAGTTTCTTTTTGAATCTGTTAAAAAATAAAGGTGTTAAAACTTCCAGAATAGGGGCTTTCATATCATATCATCACCCGTGTCATTTAAGAAGAGGACTAAAGCAGTCGAATGAATTAGAGGAGTTTTTGAAAGCAAATGAACCAAATTTTGTTGAACTGAAAGACAAAGATAGATGTTGCGGTTTTGCTGGAAGCTACTCGTTGATGCATCCATACATCTCAAGCTCACTTCTTGATGAGAAGCTGGATAATATAAAAAATACAGGTGCTCAGGTTTTGGTTACCGCCTGTCCAGGATGTATGATGCAGATAGGCGGTGGTCTGAAAGCAAGAAAGTCATTTGTCGAGGTGTTGCATTTTGTTAGCTATTTAAATAGAATACTCATAAAACACGTGGAGGGTTAAATGACATTCAAATACGTTGATAACGAGTTATATGCAGAAAACGTTAAAGTAAACGACATTGTTAGTGAGGTTGGCACACCTGTTTATGTTTATTCCAAAAACCATTTTGTTAGCCAGTTTGAAAAGCTCGATAGGACGTTTAAAGGAAATCATATAATCTGTTTTGCGGTTAAGGCAAATAGTAATTTGGCCGTTATAAAAACGTTTGCCGAGTTGGGTGCAGGTGCTGACATTGTTTCTAAAGGTGAGCTATTCAGGGCGTTGAAAGCAGGCATTGAGCCGTCTAAAATCGTTTTTAGTGGCGTTGCAAAAACGAAAGATGAGATAGAGTATGCTTTGGAAAACGGTATTTTAATGTTCAACGTGGAATCTGAAGATGAACTTTTAAATATCAATGCTGCAGCAAAAGAAAAGGGTAGGAAAGCTCCCATTTCTTTTAGGGTAAACCCAGATGTAGACCCAAAAACGCACCCGTATATATCAACAGGGCTAAAGAAAAATAAGTTCGGTGTACCTTATGATAAAGCTTTGGAGCTGTATTTAAAGGCTAAAGAACTTGAAAATATTGAGATTGTAGGTGTTCAATTTCACATTGGAAGCCAACTTCTTGATACAATGCCAATTTATGACGCTTCTGTTAGAATCGCCAAATTGATAAAGGAGCTTCAAGGCGAAGGTATAGAGATTTCTATAGCTGATGTTGGTGGAGGTGTAGGCATAGTTTATAATGAAGACGAGGATAAAGAACCGTCCATTGAAACATATGCAGAACAGGTGGAAAAAGCCTTCAATGGTTTAGGAATAAAGCTTGTTTTTGAACCAGGTAGATTTTTGGTGGGGAACGGTGGTATATTGGTCAGTAGGGTTGTTTATCATAAATCCAATGGAGCTAAAAATTTTATGATTGTCGATGCAGGCATGAACGACCTTTTGAGGCCTTCGCTTTATAATGCATATCACGAGATTAAACCGCTTGTTAAAAAGGGTAATAAGAAGCTTAAATGTGACATTGTTGGACCAATATGCGAGACGGGAGATTTTTTTGCGCGCGATTACGAGATTGATGATGTTAAAAACGGTGATTGTATTGTTGTGTTTAGTGCTGGTGCATATGGTTTTACCATGTCAAGCAACTACAACTCAAGACCAAGACCAGCAGAGGTACTTGTTGAGGGTGATAGATTTAGAGTTGTGAGAGCAAGAGAAACGTTGGAAGACTTAATTAGAGGAGAAGAGTTATGAAGAAGATTCCATTTTTTAAGATGAACGGTAGTGGAAATGATTTTATTGTAATAAACAACAGGGAAAATGTTGTTGAGAACACAGTTGACATATCTATTGAAGAATTTGTTAGACGGGTTTGCAAACGCAGAGAATCTATAGGCGCAGATGGGTTGATTTTGATAGAGAAAGACAACGATTATGATTTTAGGTGGCGTTTTTTTAACAATGACGGAAGTGAAGTTGAAATGTGTGGCAATGGATCGAGATGTGCAGCACGTTTCGCATTTTTAAACGGCATAGCTTCTTTGAGTATGAAGTTTTCGACACTTGCGGGTGTGATAGAGGCTGAAATCACGGGCGTAAATACCGTTAAGGTTAAGCTTACAAATCCAAAAGATTACAAAAGTAAGATAAAGCTTGAAGGAATAGATATGCCAGCGAGCTTTATAAATACGGGTGTTCCTCACGTGGTTTATTTTGTTGATAATATCGATATTGTGAACGTTAAAGAACTAGGAGCAAAGACGAGATATCATGATTATTTTGAAGACGAAGGCACAAATGTTAATTTTGTAGAGGTTGTTGATAAAAAGACGGTAAAAATAAGGACATACGAGCGTGGGGTGGAGGATGAGACGCTTGCCTGTGGCACAGGTTCTACAGCTGCCGCTGTGATAGCTGTGCTTGAAGGAAAGTGTGAATCCCCTGTTGATGTTGTAACAAGGAGTGGTAAGATTCTGAAGGTTTACGTTTACAAGAACAAAGACAGTGTTGAGAAGGTTTATTTAGAGGGTGATGCACTTTTGAGTTATATTGGCACTATGATTGATGAGGCATGGAATTATTAAAAAACAGAGGGGAGTAGCCATGTTTGAATTGAAAGGTGCAATGACGGCAATAGTAACGCCTTTCAAAAATGGTAAATTGGACGAAAATACATTTAGAATGTTGATAAAAAGGCAAATTGATGGTGGTATAGATGGCATAGTTCCTTGCGGCACTACCGGAGAGGCTGCGACGATGGATTTGGATGAATACGAAAGGGTTATTGGAATTGCAGTGGATGAGTGCAATGGAAAGATACCAGTTTTAGCAGGTGCTGGGACAAATAATACGAAGAAAGTTGTAGAGTTGGCGAAAATTGCAAAAAGTGCCGGCGCTGACGCCATTCTATCCGTTGCTCCGTATTACAACAAACCTACGCAGGAAGGGTTGTATCAACATTACAAAACAATAGCTGAAAATGTGGACTTACCTTTGGTGTTATACAACGTTCCAGGCAGGACAAGCGTTAATATATTGCCGCAGACGGTTATAAGGTTGTCTGAAATTGATAATATTGTAGGCATAAAAGAGGCAAGCGGTTCGTTGAATCAGGCATCTGAGATTATCGAAGGTACAAGTGAAGGATTTAGTGTTATAAGTGGTGATGACTTTTTGACTGTGCCTATGATGGCAATTGGGGGAAATGGCATAATTTCTGTGACTTCAAATGTTGTGCCTGAACTTGTTGCACGCCAATACGATGCGTTTATTGAAGGCAATTTGGATGAGGCAAGAAAGCTACACCATAAGCTATTCAAACTTCATCAAGCTATGTTCTATGAAACAAACCCAATTCCTGTAAAAACGGCATTGGCTTTAATTGGCTTGATTGAAGAGGAGTTTAGACTTCCGCTGTGTGAAATGTCTGAACAAAATAAGGAGAAACTTAAATCTGTTTTAAGAAGCATGAACTTGATTTGAGGGGGAGAAATGTTTAGGACAATAGTGTGCGGCTCAGCAGGGAAAATGGGCAGGAGAATCTGTGCTTTGATTGAAGAAGACAAAGAAATGCAACTTGTGGGTGCAGTAGAGGCAAAAGGCTCACAATTTATAGGGCAGGATGCTGGCGTATTGATTGGTTCGCAGCCCATTGGTGTAAGCGTAAAAGATGATTTGAAGGATGTTATAGATGACGGAGATGTGATAATAGAGTTTACGACACCCGATGCAACTTTGGAGCATGTAAGGGTGGCGGCAGATAATAAAAAGCCCATTGTTATTGGAACTACAGGGCTAAAGGATGAACAAGTTAAGGAAATTGAGAAATTTTCTGCAATTATACCTATTGTTCTTGCCCCAAACATGAGTTTAGGTGTGAATATGCTTTTTAAGCTTGTAAAGGAAGCGGCTGAAATTTTGGGCGAGGATTACGATATCGAGATTGTTGAAATGCATCATAGATTTAAGGTTGATGCGCCAAGCGGAACAGCTTTGAAGTTAGCGGAGTATGCAGCAGAGGGTTTGGGTGTTAGTTTGGAAGAGGTAGGCGTATTTGGAAGAAAAGGCTTGGTTGGAGAAAGAAAACCCAAGGAAATTGGTGTAATGAGCTTAAGAGGCGGGGATGTTGTTGGAGACCATACGGTAATTTTTGCTGGATTAGGAGAGAGGGTAGAGCTGACACATAAGGCATCTTCGAGGGATACTTTTGCAAGAGGCTCTATTAGGGCTGCTAAGTGGATTGTGGATAAAGTGCCAGGACTGTACTCTATGCAAGACGTTTTGGGGCTTAAATAGATGTGCGGTATTTTTGGCATATTTAATAGAAATGAGGCTTCAAACTACGTGTACTTAGGCCTTCATGCCCTTCAGCATAGGGGGCAGGAAGCAGCTGGCATTGTTTCAACTGATGGGGAAAAATTTTATACACATAAGGGCTTGGGATTAGTTAATGAAATTTTTGATAGAGACGGTATAATTGCTTCATTAAAGGGAAAAATAGCGATAGGTCATAATAGATATTCAACTTTCGGTGACAAGTCGGAGAACAATATTCAACCATTATATGCGCACTACGATTTGGGAAGCGTTGCAATAGCCCACAATGGCAACTTGGTTAATGCTTTAAGTGTGAAACGGCGGCTTGTTAATCAAGGTGCTATTTTTAATTCTAACTCTGATACAGAGGTCATAATTCACTTAATAGCAAGAAGCGAGAAGAACACTTTTCTTGAACGGCTTGTTGAGGCTTTAAGGCTTATAAAGGGTGCCTACAGCTTGGTGGTGATGAGAGAGAATGAGCTGTACGCAGTTAGAGACCCTTGGGGTTTCAGACCGCTTTCCATAGGAAAATTAGACAATGCCGTTGTTTTTGCGAGCGAAACCTGCTCTTTTGATTTAATTGGAGCTGAGTTTATTAGAGACATCGAACCGGGAGAGATAGTTGTTGCTAACACAGATGGTGTTCATTCCTTTAAGCCTTTTGAAAAATCAACTGAGCATAAGTGTGTTTTTGAACATATATACTTTTCGCGCCCTGATTCCATCTTGTGGGGGCGGCACGTGTATTCTATTAGAAAAGAAATGGGCAAGGTTTTGGCTAAAGAGTCGCCTGTTGATGCTGACATAGTTATTCCAACACCAGATTCGGGTGTTCCAGCTGCTATTGGGTATTCTTTAGAAAGTGGATTGCAATTTGACTTTGGCCTTATTAGGAACCACTATGTGGGAAGAACGTTTATTGAACCTACACAGTCTATAAGAAACTTTGGCGTTAGGCTAAAACTCAACCCTGCGCGTGATGTTTTAAAAGGAAAACGTGTTGTTGTTGTTGATGATTCAATTGTTAGAGGTACAACAAGTAGGCGTATAGTTAAAATGCTACGCAGTGCCGGAGCTAAAGAGGTGCATTTGCGAATTGCATCTCCACCGGTTCTATCACCCTGCTTTTATGGAATAGATACACCAACAAGAAAGGAACTCATAGCTTCATCTCATACAGTTGAGGAAATACGTAAATATACTACAGCGGATTCACTGGCTTATTTGTCGTTAGAGGGATTAAAAAGTATAGTTGGTAAAGATGGTTGGTGTTTTGCTTGTTTCGATGGTGATTATCCTCTGGAATTTGAAAGGTAATGCAACTTTCAAAACGTGTAAAAGATAAAATAATAGAATTTGATTTACCTCGAGTTTTCCATTTTAAACATAAAGATGATGTTATTATAGACATTGAGGAGACAGAAGAATTAAAGGGCAACCTACTTTTGTTTTCTTTAGATAAAAGTGATGCGTTTGCCATCTTGGAATCTCACATGGACGAGATAGACTGGTTTGTCTTTGTGGACGACAAATTTAATGTTCAGGTATTGGGTGAGCCAGAAAAAGAGCAAAGTTTAGAAGGCATTTTTGATGAGTTGTACAAAAAGAGGAGTTTTGAAAAAAGAGAAGAACAAGTAAAAATGGCAAAGCTAATTTTTCGAGCCTTTGAGGAATCTAAAAATGCTATTGTAGAAGCACCAACAGGCACTGGTAAAAGCCTTGCGTATCTTGTCCCTTCTGTTTTATTTTCTAAAAAACACAACAAAAGGGTAGTTGTGTCCACAAACACGAAAAACTTGCAGCAGCAGTTGTTAAAGAAAGACTTACCGATTTTGGAATCTTTGGTTAAATTCAAAGCTGCTATAGCTTTTGGTAGAAATAATTATATATGCAAAAGGAAAGCTGAGAATGTTATTTCAAGGGGAGATGCTTTTCTTTTTGAGTCTGACATCTATTCTGAAATAAAAGAATTTCTTCTTTCTACGAACACAGGGCTAAAATCTGAGTTTTTTGCAAGGGAAAATGGATTAGATGAATCTGTTTGGAGTCTTTTTGAAAGCGACAGTTTGTCTTGTGCACATAAGAGATGTCCTTACTATAAAGGCCAGTGTTTCTTCTACAAAGCAAGAAAGCAACTGGATTTAGCCCAGTTAATCATAGCCAATCATCACCTTGTTTTGTCACATTCTGTGATGGAGAATGCAGATATTTTGCCGGAGTTTGACTGTTTGGTGGTAGATGAGGCTCACAATGTGGAGAAGAATGCTACGAGTTATTACACGAACACGGTGACAACAACGGATATTATCAAACTGTTAGATATGCTTTTTATTTCCAAGAAGGGCAAAGAGCGGGGATTGCTTGCCACATACGATGAACCAGATTTAAAGAGAAAGATTGTTGATACAAAAAGCAATTTTGAGGTCATATTTGATGAGTTAATGGAGCTGATCAAAGAGAGCGAAACAGTAATAAACAGCAGAAATTTAGATAGATTCTTGGATACATTTGATGAAATAATTGGCCTTCTAAATGATGTGCAGATTCCGCTAAAAAAATTTATATCCGGTTTGGAAGAGACCGAAGCTATAGACTTTAAGGCTATTTACTCAAAGTTAGAGGCTATTCTAAACTTAATTAGCTCTTTTAAAGAGGCTGATAGTTATAGTCAGGTTTATTGGATAAGAAAGTTTAAGAGGTCTATTCATTTCAATATCACGCCTGTGGATGTAAGGGAAGCCTTAAAACACTACATCTTTGAAAATATAGACTCGGTTGTGTTCACTTCTGCCACATTGAGTGTTAACGGAAATTTTGACTTTTTTAAGAGGTCTCTTGGCATTGATGATGCGCTCGAGTTTTCGGCAAAGGGTAACTTTGACTATAAAAAAAATAGCAGGCTGTTTCTTGTATCTGACATGCCAACACCAGATGATAGTAGGTTTGCAAAAAATGTGTCGGATGTTTTGTTTTCTATCTCTAAGCCACTTAAGAGCTCTAACAGGGGAGTATTAGTTCTTTTTACCTCTTACAAGTCTCTAAATGAGGTCTATGAGCTTTCTTATGAGAAATTGGATAGAATTGGTTTTAATGTGTTAAAGCAGGGAATGTTTGATAATTTTGAACTGCTGCGTAAGTTTAAAAAAGGCAAAACCTTTCTATTTGCTACAAGTAGCTTCTGGGAAGGTGTGGATGTTAAAGGAGATGAGTTATCGATCGTTGTAGTAGTTAAACTTCCGTTTGAGGTTCCAACAACGGCGGTTGAGAAGGTTAGATATGAATTGATGAAAAGCGAGGGTGTAAATCCATTTCTTGAATATTCCCTTCCAAAAGCCGTTCTTAGGTTAAAACAGGGTTTAGGGAGGCTGTTGAGGCAAAAGACGGATAGGGGTGTTATGGTGATTTTGGATAGCAGGATAGTTACAAAAGCCTACGGAAAGGTATTTTTAAAATCATTGGACTATATGAAACAAGAAAGGGTTTCTAAGAATGAAGTTGAAAAGTGCGTTTCTGATTTTTTTAGTTATTCTCATTAGTAGCTCTTGCACGACGTTTAAGCCCCTTAAAAGTAAAAATGTTTCTTTAGTTGGCATATTCGATGCAAATTATAAAGGCAGTAAGTTTAATGGTTTTTTTAGTGTATCGGGCGGAAATTTGAGACTGGACATTGTTAACAGCTTTGGATTTTCAGTTTATGGCATATATGTTAAAGGTGAAAAGGTCTTTTTGAAAGATTATCAAACGGGCAAGGTGTATTACCATTTAAAAGTTAATGGAAATGATTTAGACAAGTACAAACCTATAATAAATTACGTTGCAATGGATTTCTTAAAGCTTTGTAGAACGCGGGACAAAAGGGTGATTATTTTAAGATGCAAAAGAGTGAAAAGTTATTACGTGCCAAAAGATTTCATATTGAAATCATCTGTGGATAGACTGAGAATACAATTGAGAAATTTGAAGGTTAAAGAATAGTTATGAGTATTCTTGTGGTTGCAGTGTTGGTATTTGTTATTAACTTACCTTGCGGCTTCTTTAGAGTACAAAGCTCTAAGCTTTCTAAATCATGGTTTTTATGGGTACACTTGCCAATTCCATTTGTTATCGCCATAAGAATTTTGAGCTGTTTAGGGTTTAAGTTGTATACTTTTCCTATAGTTATCTCTGCTTATTTTTTGGGGCAGTTTACAGGTGGATTGATATATAAAATGTTAAAACCGCAGAAGAGATGAGGAGCTTTGTAAAACTGTTTGTAATACCAGCCATCATAGGCGTGATAGGCGGATTTTCTGCCATTTTAATGAGGGAGTTAATTAAATATTCATCCTTCGGCGCTTTGCAATTTGATGTTTTTGGGAATAAAAGCAACTTTTACATAATTGTAGTGCCTATATTATTCCTTTTCTCGGCTTTTGTAATCAAAAAATTTATGGAAGATGCCACGAATCCAACGATAGATTCTGTAGCTCGCTCTATTATCTTAAGGAAAGGCAGGTTGAATTACAAAAAAGGCATAGCAAGTGTTATTCTGACTGCTATAAACATAGGATTTGGCGTTCCTGTGGGTAGAGAAGGTCCGATAGCAAAACTTGGAGGTTCTTTGACCTCGTTCACGTTGGATCATATCAAAATAGAGGGTTCAAATATACCTTTGCTTGTTAGCTGCGGTGTTTCTTCGGCTTTAGCAGCTACATTTAATGCGCCCATTGCTGCTATCATTTTTGGTTTGGAGATAATTTTGGGGCGTTTGAGCTTTGATGTTATTATTCCTCTATCTATAGCATCAGCTGTTGGAACAATCATTTCTCGCTATTTTTTAGGGAACTATCCAGCTTTTTATCTACCAAAATTATCTTACACGTATATGCTGATTGCATTTATTCCGATTTTTAGCTTCCTTTTTGCTTTGTTTGTCTATTCTTTTGAAACGGTCTATAATTTTGTCGCATCCTTATATAAAAAATTCAATTTAAGTATCTATACAAAGGCACTTATAGGTGGTTTTGTTGTTGGCTTACTTCTCTATTTTTATCCAGATGCCGCCTCTTTGGGTTATGATAAGGTGGGGCAACTTTTTAGCGGTAAATTTAGCTACGAAAACGCTATTGTTTTAAGCATAGTTAAGCTTATAGCTTTAGCTATAACATTTGCAAGTGGCATGTTTGGCGGTGTTTTTGCACCTTCTATTTTTGGGGGAGCATTTTTTGGTTTTGCCATTGGGGGATTTTTTCACCAGTTTATACCAGCTATAGACCCACTTTCTGTGGCTTTAATTGGCACAGCAGCAGCGACAGCAAGTATATCATCTGCTCCTTTTAGGTCTACTTTAATTGTTGTTGAACTTGCGCAAAACTATCACATGATTGTACCTTTAATAATTGGTTCTGTGATGACCATGTATTTTTCCCATCTGCTTGAGGAAAAGATGCATTTTAGTAGGTCTGTGATGCAGAAAGGTTTCGACATAACAAATATAAATTACGCTGAACAGTTGAAAAATCTTAAAATTGTCAATTTTATAGACACAACCTTAATAACCCTCAAAAAAGGAGATTTTGTGAAGGATATAATATTTGATTTAATGAAAAGTTCGTCAAGTTACTTTGCTGTTTTAGACGATTCTAAACTTGTTGGCGTTTTGTCTTTTAGGGATATTAGATTGCTTGGAGAATTCAAAAACCCTAATATCAAGGTGGAAGATGTTATGACTCAAAATCCGAGTTTTCTAACCATAAATTCGAGAGGTTTAGATGTATTTGAATTTATATCGCGTATAGATGTTGATTTTATTCCTGTTGTGATAAGTGAGGATACGCTTAAGTATGTTGGAATGCTGGATGTGAACGGCTTCTTAAAATATGCCTCTTTTTTGTATTTTAAAGAAAATTTAGTCAATAATAACTCAAAATAAAGAAAAATTATAAAGAAGATGAAATTTTCCCTGCATGTTCCAACTGTTTTAGGTGTTGTTCCCTTAATTTTGAAAATGTTTCCGAAACGTATTTCAAATGGTCTTTAATTAGCTTTATAGATGAAGGAGGTCCGTAGATTAAGATTTCATCTCCTTCCTCTAATGCATTAACCTCCAATGGATGTAGCCATTCTCCTTTTTTGAAAATATAGATGATTCTAGCACCTTTATAGAACAATTCATCTCCAACATTTTTAGCTTCCATTCTTTTGGTAAGTGTTCCAAAAAATAACATATTGCCATTACTCAATTTTATCGGAACTCCAGATTCTAACAGCCCTAATATCTTTTTATCGTTGATTTCTACTGGCGATATTGGGATAGATTTGGCGTGGCAAGCAATAATATTTTTAAGGGTCTCTATTTGATGAACAGGAGAATACGATTTGTTAGGCACTTGGGCTTCGTAAAGACTTTTATATTTTAAACTTAACCTTTTTGTTAATTCAACCTGTAGAACGTAGGCTAAGATTACTGAAAGTGCTGCAGGAGCTAAAAGTGTGTATCCTCCTGTCATTTCCAAGACCATTATCAGTGTTGCAATTGGAGCTCTTGCTGCAGCACCAAATACAGACGCCATTCCAATTATGGAATAAATAGCTGGATTATGGTGAAACAGCTCTGCTATAGTTCCACCAACCATTGCTCCTACAAATAGTGATGGAGCAAACACACCTCCAGAACCGCCACTTGAAACTGTCAGTGTGAACGCGAGCATTTTGCCTATAATTAGCATAGCCATCAAATCTAAAGCTATTTTTCCATCTATCACATCTTGAATCCAACCGTAGCCGCCTCCTAACACTTGGGGCAGAAAAATGGCTATTACGCCAACGCCTAGAGCGCCTATGGCAGGTTTAAAATGAGGAGGAATATTTATTTTGTGAAACAGATCTCGCGTATAGTAAAAAATATTTGGTAGTACTACACCTACTATCCCGCTTAAAATTCCGAGTAAAATGAGGTGAGTATACCCTGTTAAAGTTGTTACTTCTAAATTTGGCACAGTTTTAAATATTGGATGCCAACCAAGAGTAAAGCCTGTTGCTATGTAAGCAACAATAGAGCCTAAGAGGGTATAAATTAGGGCGTTTGACTCAAATTCCATGCCACTGTAAAGAACTGAAACAGCGAAAATTGAGGTTCCGATTGGCGCTCTAAATATAGCAGACAACCCGCTTGCCATGCCGATTAAAACGAACAGCCTTCGCTCTTCCAAAGTGGCATGTCTAAAGTTTGCATAGATTGAGCCTACGCCTGAGCTAAACAGAGCCGTTGGGCCTTCCCTTCCTGCTGAGCCACCAGTTCCTATAGTTATAGCAGAGGCAATGATTTTAAGTGGTGTTACTATAGGCCTTATGTATCCACCTGTTCTGTGGAAAGCCCTAACAGCCGTGTCGGTTCCGTGTCCTTCTGCCTCTGGAGCAAATGTGTAAACCAAAAAGCCGGAAATTAGGCCACCGATAACCAAAACAACAATTATCAATAACGGGTGTAAAGGATTATGTAGCGTGCTTGGTTGTTTTAAAATGTCAAGCACATCCGGAGGAGTATAACCGGCAACTAATTGAAGGGAGTATTTCCCAACCAATTTTAGAAGATAGACAAATATTTGAGCACTTGCCGCCCCTATTAGACCTATTATTATTGTGTCAATTATTAAGCGTGTCTTTTTCACTAATATGATTTTAAGCTTAATGAAATTTAAGTCAATAGGAAAGACTAACAA
>WFRG01000142.1 GCA_015486705.1 Hippea sp.
CACTAATAGATAAGCTACTCGAGGATTTAGGTTGGAAAGTTTGATTAGTTTAGGGTAAAATACCCTAAAATGTTCTTTTAAAAAGCCAACAGGTGTAAAATAGGTGTAAAAAACGGTGTGAGCACTTGGTTACTGAAACCAGCGAATTACGAGAATTGCTTTAGTGATAAGGATTTCTGCTAACGGTTGAGGTGCTGAATGAGGTGTTTGCGACATGATTTCGAGTCAGCCGCCTTCGACCACTCGGCCACCTCTCCGTCGAAACTTATAGCAAATTGGTAAATATCTATCAACAAAAAAGTTATGCTTTTTGCTTGAGTTTATAAGGATTTCTTAAGCCTTAAAATCTTTCTTGTAGCAACATATTTGCAACAACTAAAACCTTCTATTGCTAAATTTTGTTGTTTATATTTATTATTACAACCTTTTCATATATCAAGGTTACAAATAGGTTACAAAAACGCGACCAGCGAATTCAATTTCTCTAAATTAAGAATACGGGAAATCCTTAACATGTATATCCATCTGCGGAAAGGGTATTACGATATCGTTTTCGTAGAGCGTTTTGTATATAAGCTTCAAGAACTTAGATGCAGTTCTACGCGGGTGAATCAAATCTATACCGCTTACCCACACGTCCAGATTAAAATCAACGCTGCTACTGTTCATCGCCACCATAACTACTATTGGTTTTTTTGAGGGGTTATCCCTTACGTAATTCAAATCGCTCTTTTCCAATGCCTCTAACACAACCCTTTCAACCTTATCTAAATCCGTACCATAAGACACGCTAAAGGGTATTCTAAATCTACGCACCCTTTCTGACAGTGTCCAGTTAACCACATTGTTCTGAAAGAGCGTTTGATTTGGAACAACAACCTCAATATGGTCATTGGTCAATATTGTTGTAGAACGTATCTGTATATCCTCAACCACTCCTTTTATATCATCCGACAGTTCTATATAATCACCGACCCTTATGCTATTTTCAAGCATAAGGATAATACCAGCGATAAAGTTAGACACTATATTCTGGAGTCCAAAGCCCACGCCCACAGAAAGCGCACCCAATATGACGGTAAACGATGAGAGGTTTACACCTATTGTTCTCAATGCAATAAAGAACGTTAATAGAACAATTACATAATACCCTATATTAGACAGAACAATTTTTGTGGATTCTGTCATGCTCATGGATATTTGGGCATTTCTTACCCTAACCCTATAAACCCTACCAAGTCTTATGCCCGCAAAGAGAACTATCAAAGACAGAAACAGATTGAATATGCTTATTTTGTTTGACCCAATGTTAAATAAAGGTTTATTAACAAAACTCCAAACGCTAATAATTACCTGTAAACCACCAGATTCAATCTGCTTAATAAACATTCTAAAAGTGCCTATTTTTCTCTTCTCTATGTAAAACGCAAGATTATTTTCCTCTTCGGCTAAAGCTAAAAGATTTGCACTTTTAAGTTTTTTCACCCATTCACTCAAATCCTTTCCAAGAGCCGTTTTTCCATTTCTTACACCAGAAAGATAAATCAATAAATAATCATCAAATATATTTATAGCTATTTTATCCTCTTTTAAAGTAATATCCTCCATCCTATCTTGGGTTATCTGCATTTCTTCTACATCATTTGTGAGAGTAAATCTATCATATTCTATATTCAACTGTTGCAGCAAATTTTCAAATTTCTGATACTCCGATTTTAACCTATTTATCTCTCTCAATAGAGGTTTAGTGTCAAATTTCACCTTTAAAAATGATTCATATAGAGATTCTTTCCATTTATCAAAATTATTTGCCAAAAATTGGATTTCCTCTTGTAATTTTTCCCTTGTGAGTTCGTACATGGCATACTGTAGCTGATAAGTTTTCAATTTCTTATCGTTATTCTGAGATTGGTTTATATTCTCTTTCAAAAGTTCCAATTTCTTATCAATCTGACTCAATTTTTTGTTTAAATCTTTGTATTTCAATTCCAATCTGGCTATACTTTTCAGAAGTTTAAGAAAATCGTACTGGTTTTTTATGTTTGTAATCTCAGGTTTTAGCTTTTGTATCTCATTGTTGTTACTTGAAACAATGTTAATTAAGGCGGAAAGGAGTGTCCTCTGGGTTAAAAACTTTGCCGTCTTTGGCGTATTGTTGATTAGCTCTTGGTATCTCTTTAAAAGCTCACTTTTATCGCCTTTAAAAAAGCTCTGGTCTATGTTTGCACTATAACAAATAAATGTGTGTAAGAGAACAAATATAAAAAGGAAAACACTAAATCTACGTTTAAATCGCATATGCTTTAAATTTTTTATCATACGAAAACTCTATGTCAAGGAAAAAGGGCCGCAAGAAGCGGCCCTCCCAATTATTTATTTCCCTTCTTTGGTTTGTGATGATGGTGGTGATGATGATAGAAGCCAAATTTTACCTTGCACTCATTGAGTTCCTTGAAACCGTTAGACTTTTCAACACAGCCTTTGTAGCTTTCCAATCTCTTCAGGTAATTCTCCGTCTTTTGAATTTTAATCTCTGTCCTGTGAATAATCCTCTGCTTCCTAACCTGGAATCTGTTGTTAGCCTGTGGTGCAGTTGCATTTGCAGACAAAGACAAAAGACCAGCTGTCACAACAGCTACAGAAAGCTCTGCAATCCTCTTGCTTAACCTTGTGCTCATAAAAGACACCTCCTTTTTTTACTCTTAAAATTCAGAAAGCAACCGAAAACCACAGTGTTTTCCTTACCGTTTCACCTCCCATATGCAATATTTGTATTTGTTAGAGAACCATTGGTGACTTCACCATCATTTATCTTTGTCTCCTTTATCTTATATGCTTCAAAACGCTCTTTTGCTGAATCAAGTATCATGTTAAGCATTCCGCTATAAGAAATAGTCTTAATTTTAGCCATCTTGGCGAGGTGTCCATCCCAACACCAGCCGGGATTTGGGTTTACCTCAAGCAATTTTGGTTTACCTTTATCATCAAGTCTCCAGTCAAATCTACAATAGTCATTTACATTAAGCCTTTCCCATAATTTCACCGAACCTTCGACGATTATCCTCTCTGTTTCATCATCTAATAGGATTGGTTTTGATGTATTGTTCCAATAGGGTGAATCTGGAAGCCACTTAGCCTCATACCCACAAATCCTGGGCAAACCTTCCGGCAGTTCGGAATAGTCTTCCTCTATTATCGGCAAAATCTGATAATTGCCCGATAGGTTGCCAATTATACCCAGACTCAGATCACTCCCCGTCAGGAATTCCTCTATAAGAACCGGCTTATCGTAGCCAAATTTATCCCTGATCTCCGATAAGGTTTTTATGAGCTCATCGGTTGTATAAACCACGCTCTTCTTTGTTATGCCAAAGCTCGAATCACCGAAGTTGGGTTTTACAATGGCAGGAAAGTTAAATGGGAGCTTCAAAACGCTTTCACCCGGCGTAACAAGCACACCCTTCGGCACTGGAATACCCATTTCTTTGGCAATGCCTCTAATTAAAGACTTATCGTAACAATAAGCCAAACATTGGGGATTGGAGCCAGTGTAGGGTATATTCAGCATCTCAAGCAAAGCAGGCACGTGAAGTTCCTTTGTCGGTTCATTATTAAAACCCTCATCACACAGGTTGAAAACAAAGTCTATTTTGGGCTTGAGTTTCATTAGGTCGCTTATGAGTGTGTCGTGGTTATTGAGATAAATGAACCGGTAACCTTTCAACTCATTTAAAGCCTTTTTTAGTTCGTCTATGGTGTAGAAATCATCCTCATCAAAAATTGCACCGGGCTTCATGTTGTCCGGCTTATTCGGATCACCCATGACTACAGCAACTGTTTTTAATTCAGATTCCTTAAGTCTTGTAAAAGTCCACTGTTTTTTCGTAACAGCAGTAACGATTATCCTGTTTCCCATCATGCCAAGATCTTCGTTGCGCTTGGAGTTCACTGACAAACTTGAGTAAACCTCAACATCGTCAAATCCGGCCCTCTTCAACAACTCCTCAAGCTTATCCCTGTTGTAAAGCCTAACTGCGTAAAACTGGTCGGCAATAATTCCCTTTTCTTTATGGGCAATGATCTCCCTTGTTATTATGCGCTCTCCATCCGACGACAAACTCCTTTCTCTGCATACAAAAAACCTATTATCTACCCATTCCCAACTTCTGTTTTGCAGATTTGACTTAAGGTATTCACCATCTGCAACATCCAAAAGAACCTTGCCCCACGGCTTTAAAACCCTCAAAACCTCCCTTAAAACCTTCAAATCCTCATCCTCGGACTCAAAATACCCAAAGCTATTGCCCAATATGACAACAGCATCAAATGTATCCGTCTTATAGGGTAACTTCCTCGCATCGCCTTCCCTAAATTTTACCCCCAATACCCGTTTTTCACTCTCTTTCTTGGCCTTTTGAATGAGATACCTTGACCTATCAAGTCCCTCAACATTCACAAAACCCTTGCTTGCAAGCTCTAAGCTGTGTCTGCCCTGTCCACAGCATAGATCCAGGATCCTATCTTCAGGCTTAATTCTTAAAGCTTCAACAACTAAGTCAACCTCCCTTTTTGTAATCTCAGGATCCTCTACGACATCTCCATCGCTCTTCAGATAGAGGGGATTAAATAGATCCTTCCACCAATCAGGTCTGACGTAGCTTTCCAAGTCCGATACATACCCAAGACTCTTGGGCTTCGCTTTGGGCTTTGAGCCCTTTTTGCCCTTCATATCGAGCCTAACAACCTCCCAATTCTAAAGGATTATCTGCGCTCTCTATACACCAAATTTATAAAAAATCAAGAGAATTGTAATTCGAAAAATCCTTGTTATAATAACATTTTTTGTGAGTTGGGGTGTAATTGAAAGTACGTAAAATTAACCGGACATGACGAAGTGCTTTAAGTACTTATCCAGCGTTGATAAGGGAATTAGCTTCACATCAACCATTTTTGACAGACCACCGAGCTGAAATATGTTATAATCGTAATCCAAAAACTCCAGGTTCATGTAGAAATCGATAATCTTTTCCAAGTTTTTTGAGCCCTTTTGAAACCAGAGAAAATAGATGCGCCAGTTTTCTGGCATGGCATCACAGTTGCCGTATTGATTGACCAAAATATTGAGCAACTCAATAAAGTTGTCATTTACCTTTATGTCCAAATCGAGGTATAAGCCACCGTAATGGTAAAGTATCAGAAAACGGATTATGTCCGATCGAAACTTGAAGTTGAATTGCTTGAACTTAGAGAGATCGTAATTGTGCCTGTTTAGGAAATCGTTGATCTCAGATGTCGTTATAAGCCTGTATCGGGGAATTTTATCAAAAACCTCTTTGTTGTGCTCTATAAACACATTGTAGATTTTCGGGACGCTATCATCAAATCCATACCATAGTTGAAAAACGTCTGACAACTCAAACTTATTATTCACAAAACAATTTTAACAAAACCTTTGATTGATTTAAACGTTTTTTGTAAATTTTAGACATGAAATTAACGGTAAAGCATGGCAATAAAACCAGTGAGCTCCAATTCGAAAAAGGTGAGAGCCTCTTAAAAGTCCTGCACAAAAACGGCATATTCATAACGGCTTACTGCGGTGGCAAGGGTATATGCAAGAAATGCATTGTAAGATTCATAGACAATCCGCCGAGGGCTTTTGAATTAGAAAAACAGGCCTTAAAGGATAAAGTTGATCAGGGCTATAGGCTTGCCTGTCTCCACAGGTTAGAAAACGATGCAGCTATAGAAACAGAAGAGGTAAAGCCCGTTTTTGTTGAAATTGAGGCAGAGCCGTGTTGCGACGATAATAAACCCCACATCGCTGTTGATATTGGAACAACAACCATTGCCATTGCCTATATCAAAAATGGGCAAATTGATAAGACCTTGAACATACTAAACCCGCAGATCGCCTTCGGTAGTGATGTAATAACGAGAATTTCATACTCAAACGAAGGGGGCTTTGAAACACTACATACAATAATAAAAGACACGATCAAAAGATCGATCTCCGATTTTAAAAAGCCAGGCTCAATGGTGGTATGTGCCAATCCAACCATACTTTCATTTTTTTTAGGCTTCAACCCAAAATCCATCGGTGAATACCCTTACACACCACCGTTTAAAGGGAGCAAAACAAGTGAATTTGAAGGCATCAAATTATATGTTCCACCCGTGGTCAGCGCCTTTGTCGGTTCAGACATTACAGCGGCTTTGAGTATCCTACCAGATGACGATGATTTTCTATTCGTCGATATCGGCACAAATTGTGAGTTCATACTAAAGATTGGTTCACATTACTACTCATCCAGCATACCGGCAGGGCCAGCACTTGAGGGTGCAAACATAGATTACGGCAGTATCGCCCAAGACGGCGCAATATACAAGGTGAGCTTAGAAAACGGCTTTAAGGTTCACACCATAAACAACAAAAAGCCCATTGGCATAACAGGATCGGGCGTTGTGAGTGCGATTAGCTTGTTAAGAAAATACGGTATTATAGACAAAAGCGGCAGGTTGGTTGAGGCATGGGAGACAGAGGCGCCGTTTAATCTCATTAGCCGCATAAAGAAAGAGGGCTTTATACTTGCAGACGGTATTTACTTAACACAAAACTCAATTCGCAACTTCCAACTCGTCAAAGCCTCTTTAAATGCCGGTGTGAAACTCCTCCTTGATAAAGTTGGGTTGAAAGAGCCAATGAAGGTCTTTGTAGGTGGTGGGTTTTCAAAATCGCTCACTAAGGAAGACATAATCGGCTCAGGTCTGTTGTCTTTTGACTGTGAATTTGTTATGCTTGGCAACAGTTCAATTAAGGGTGGTGTGAGGTTGTTTTGTGAAGAAGAAAGGAATAGGGTTGAGGAGTTGGCAGAAAGAATTGAATACATTGAGATAGCAAACGAGAAGCGGTTTGAAGATCTGTACATCGAGAGCATGAATTTTGATGTGTAATGCGATTATAAATGTAATAGGGTTTACGGCTGCGACATTGACCACATTTAGCTTTGTGCCACAGTTTTTGAAGCTAATAAAAACCAAAAGGACTGAAGGCTTGAGCCTCATGATGATGGTTCAAATAGCGATTGGCTTGCTGCTTTGGATAGTGTATGGACTTTTGAGGAAAGATGTTGTACTTATAAGTGCCAACACTGTGGGATTTTTTATTGTCTTGGTAACGATCGTTGTATTTTTGAGGTTGAAGGGCAACAGAAATGCAAATTAAACTCGTTACGTGGAATGTAAACTCAATCAGGGCAAGATTGCCACTGGTTTTAGAATTTTTAAACGCAAGGCAACCAGACATTCTGTGTATGCAAGAGACAAAGGTGGAAGATAAACTTTTCCCAAGAGAAGAATTTGAAAACATAGGATATAACGTGGCAATATTCGGTGAGAAACGCTTTAACGGCGTTGCAACACTGTCAAAACTGCCATTTGAGTATGTAAAGCCTCATATATTCAGTGAAAAAGTAAACCAGAAAAGAACACTGATTACAAGGATCAACAGTATAACGATCATAAATTTGTACTTTCCGAACGGTCAAGCCCCTGATACTGAGATGTTTGAGTACAAACTGGATTTCATCTATAGGTTGAGAGCCTTTTTGGAAGAAAACTATTCCATCGACGACAACCTTGTGATATTGGGTGATTTCAACGTGGCAATGGAAGAGATAGACGTATACGACAAAGAGGCAATGGAGGGAAAAATTGGCTTCCATCCAGAAGAAAGAAAGGCTTTAAAGGATCTATACAGCTGGGGATTTGTAGATCTGTTTAGAAAGTTCAACAAGGAAAAGGCGTTTAGCTGGTGGGACTATAGAGCAGGGGGATTTTGGAAAAATATAGGGCTAAGAATAGATTACATTTGGGCTACACCGAAATTAGCAGAAAAATGTACTGAGTGTTTCATAGATAAAAATTTTAGACGAAAGAAAAAACCGTCTGATCATGCACCTGTTGTGGCAGTTTTTGAACTGGAGGAATAATTATGAATTACCAAAATGTGGTTTTAAGTTTAAATGAGTTCTGGAAGAGCAAGGGATGTATAATATTGCAGCCATACGACATAGAGGCTGGGGCAGGGACGTTTCACTGGGCAACAACATTGAAATCGTTAAAAAATGAGCCGTGGAGTGCCGCATATCCCGCACCCTCAAGAAGACCTACAGATGGTCGTTACGGTGAAAACCCAAACAGGCTTCAACACTACTACCAGTATCAGGTCTTAATGAAACCCTCCCCTAAAAACATACAGGATCTGTACTTGGAAAGCCTTGGGTTTTTGGGCATAAAGCTCAATGAGCACGATATAAGGTTTGTTGAAGACAACTGGGAATCGCCAACGCTCGGTGCATGGGGCTTGGGCTGGGAAGTGTGGCTCGATGGCATGGAGATAACCCAATTCACATACTTCCAACAGGTCGGTGGATATGACCTAAAGCCAATACCCGTTGAGATAACATACGGAACAGAAAGGCTTGGCATGTACATACAGGGTGTAGATAACGTTTTTGATATGAAATGGAACGATAAGTACACCTATGGTTACATATATAAACATGACGAGTATGAATACTCCGTTTACAATTTTGAGGTGGCAAATACTCAGATGCTGTTTAAGCTATTCGAGATGTACGAAGAGGAAGTCGAGAATTGTCTAAAAAACAAGCTCGTAAGACCGGCTTACGATTACTGCATGAAGTGTTCTCATGTATTCAACCTGCTCGATGCAAGGAACGCCATAAGTGTAACGGAGAGAGCCACATTCATAAAGCGCGTAAGGGAGATGGTGGCAAAAGTGGCTAAGCTGTACGTGGAGGGCGAATTATGAACCTACTATTCGAGGTCTTTTTGGAAGAACTACCAACAAGCGAAATGACTCACTTAGAAAAGGATGTATTGGAGCTATTTAAAAATGAAATGAAAGAGAATAATGTTCCACATAAAGAGCCCATATTCTATCTAACGCCACGCAGGATGGTGTTGAAGTCTGAGTTTGAAGAAAAAACAAAACAGGAAGATAAAAAGATATACGGTCCTCCAAAGAGCGTTTGTTTCAAAGACGGAAAGCCCACTAAAGCATTAGAGGGATTTTTGAGGAAGAACAATGCAACAGAGGAAGATTTAAGCTTTGAGGAAACAAAAAAGGGCGAATATGCAGTAATTGTAAAAAAGGGCGACGTTCTGGACACGAAACCTCTCGTTGTTGAAGCAATTAAAAACATCTTTGAAAACATCCACTTCTACAAGAAAATGCGATGGGGAGCAGGAGACTACGAATACGCAAGACCTGTCCACAATGTCCTTTTCCTGATAAACAACGAATTGGTCGATTTCGAGTTTATGGGCAAAAGGGCGAATAGTTATACATTCGGCCACAGGTTTATGTCCAAAGGAAAGATTGAGGTGAACTTTGACAACTACGAGGACAAATTAAAGGAGAACTTTGTCATAGTAGACCAGAAGGAAAGAAAAAAGCTGATACTGAACGAATTAGAAAATATAGCAAAGAAACACGATGCCAAGCTGATCTTTGATGATGAGCTATTGGAAGAGGTCGTGAATTTGGTAGAATATCCTATTGTAGTGATCGGTAATTTTGAAGATAGGTTTTTGAAGCTGCCAAAAGAGGTTCTCATAACGTCAATGAAGGATCATCAAAGGTACTTTGCCTTCATGAAAGATGGCAAACTC
>WFRG01000143.1 GCA_015486705.1 Hippea sp.
AACCCAAACTACCACCTGGATAAACGGTAATAATCACCGTTCCGTGCGTGTACTTTTTAACCAACTTTGCAAACTTCATGGCACCAAGCGTGTGAATACTCTTTGGCCCATAGATGCAGTTTAAATTCATCTTAATGACCTTTGCATGCGCCGACGACCAAACGAACATCAAGGCAACTAAAGCTACCAAAAAACCCATAAACCTTCTCATACCAAACCTCCTAAACTAATTTTTAGCTTTATAATACCCGCCACCGCCGGGTGTCTCTATCCTCAAGATGTCGCCTTTATTCAACCTTGCTGTAAATTTAGAGGGCATAAACTTGTAATTCTCACCGCTGATTACTATGTTTCTGCCAGGCCTACCCGATTCACCACCTTCAAGACCGTAAGGTGACAGCCTTCTTCTCTCTGAAAGCACTGTAACCTCTGCATCGCTCAAAAGCTCAATCTCTCTAACCAACCCATCACCGCCACAGAACTTGCCAATTCCACCAGACCCATACCTGATTGAATAACCCCGAACCATAAATGGGTAGCTATATTCTAAAGCTTCGATCGGTGTATTCAATGTGTTTGTCATATGTGAATGTATGGCACTTTCGCCGTGTCCATAGGGATTTGCCCCCATTCCACCACCTAACGTCTCATAATAAGCAAATGGTTCGTTGGTTCTTGGGTCAATCCCACCAATAGCTACATTGTTCATTGTTCCCTGACTTGCAGCGGGGATTCTTTCGGGAATTGCCTTAGCTAAAGCACCTAATATAACATCGACTATTCGCTGAGATGTCTCCACATTACCGCCAGCCACCGCCGCTGGAAATTTTGCGTCAACAATACTGCCTTTCCTCGTTATAACCTTGATCGGCCTTAAGCAGCCCATATTGGTTGGTATATCTTGCTTAACCAACGACCTAAAGACGTACAATACAGCCGAGAGCGTTATTGCATATACGGCGTTTATACTGCCATCGACCTGGTAATCAGACTTTGTAAAATCCAATATCGCCTCATCGCCCTTGATCGTTAAATCCAAATGTATCTTTATATTCTGCCTGCTTATGCCATCGTCTTCCATGTAATCCTTAAAGGAGTACACACCGTCGTCTATGGACTCTATGGTCTTTCTCATGACCCTTTCTGAGTAGTTCATCAATTCCTTGGCATAGAATGTAACGGTCTCAAGGGAGTACTTCTCGATTATCTCCTTCATACGCTTAATACCCGTAATATTTGCCATAATTTGCGCTTTAAAATCCCCTTCCCTTTCATAAGGCGTCCTGACGTTGTTTAGAAGCAGTTTCATTACGCTCTCATTGATTTTGCCACCTTCCATAAGTTTAAGTGGCGGTATTATTACGCCCTCTTGAAAGATGCTATTAGAAAGTGGCATTGAACCAGAACTCATGCCACCCACATCGGCGTGATGCGCCCTATTTGCAACATAAAATACGGGTTTATCAATTCCATCAACGAACACGCCTGCAACGATTGTTATGTCTGGAAGATGCGTACCACCTTTGAACGGGTCATTCAGAATAACCATATCACCTTCTTTGAGTTCAAAATCCTTGATAGCCTCCTTTACCGACATGGGCATGGAGCCGAGATGAACAGGAATGTGGGCGGCCTGTGCCACAATATCGCCATTTTCATCAAAGATTGCACAGGAAAAATCCCTTCTTTCTTTAATATTTGGGGAAAAAGCAGTTCTATTCAAACTAACGCCCATTTCTTCTGATACGGATGAAAACTTATTCTTAAAAACCTCAAGCAAAATCGGATTTACCTTCATTTCAGTTTACCTCTACATCAACAATGAGATTTCCAAAATCATCAACAGTAGCCTTACAGTTCGGCGGTATGACAATTGTTGAAGAGTACTCAACAACAATTGCAGGGCCTTCAAAAACGTTGCCAGCAAGTAATTTATCCCTATCAACAATTTTCGTAATTTTGTAATCGCCAGAGAAAATCACGTTTTTTTCTCCTATTATGGCGTTGTCAATGCTCTCAGAACTCGCCCTTTCTATCTTTTCAAATACGGGCTTTTCTGGACTCCCAATAGCCCTCAATCGAATGTTAACAATCTCTACACGCTTGGTTTCATCTGAATATCCATAGTTCTTTTCATGAAGCCTATGGAAATCTTCAACAAAATTCTCGCTGAAAGGAACAACGATCTCGTAAGACTGACCCATATATCGCATATCGAGGTAGTGCTCTAATACTATCTTTTCACGTCCAATACCTTCAGACAACAAACCCTTAACGCCTGTTTCGTCTAAGGGTTCAAACAAATGCTTCAGTTCAGAATAACTTGTCTCATCGGCCTTCAACATAACTGTCAATGAATAGTCTTTAACAATATCTGCAAGGAGCATCCCAATGGCTGACAAAATACCCGGATTCTTTGGAACAAAGACCTTTGGAATCTTTAACAGCTGGGCAAGGAAAGCTGCGTGCATACCACCCGCTCCACCAAAAGAGAACAGAACAAATTCTCGCGGATCATACCCCCTGTCCACAGAAATCACCCTAATGGCGCGCTCCATATTGGCATTGGCAACTGTTAAAATCCCCTCCGCAAGCTCAACTTCCGTCAAACCGACACGCTTTGCCATATCTTTAAAGTAAGTATTCAGCCTCTCCCTATCCAACCGCATATTACCGCCCAAGAAAAATTCTGGCACCAGCCTGCCTAAATACAGGTTTGCATCGGTAACGGTTATCTTTTCACCCTTTCCGTAACAGATCGGCCCGGGGTCTGCACCTGCACTTTCAGGCCCAACCTTCAACGACCCACCGGCGTCTAAATATGCAATAGAACCCCCGCCAGCACCTACTGTATGTATGTCGATCATCGGCACTTTAACAGGAAAACCTGCAATTTCTGATTCAAAAGTCAACGGAAGCTTATCGTCGATTAAAGACACATCGGTTGATGTTCCACCCATATCGAACGTTATGAGCTTATTGTAACCCGCCATTTTGCCAATCTCATAAGCACCAACAGCGCCACCCGCAGGACCTGAAAGTATCGTTCTAACGGACTCGTTCATGGCGACTTCTGCCGATATGCTCCCACCATTTGACTGCATAATCCTCAATTCGTTTCCTAAAATGCCGTCTATCAAACTTTGTATGTAGCGTTTCATCTTTGGTGCAACATAGGCGTTGATAATCGTTGTCGATGCCCTTTCATATTCCCTGAACTCTGCTAAAATCTTATGGGACAATGAAACGGGTATGCCAAGACGCTCAAAAGCCCTTTCAACCTTTAGCTCATGTTCCGGATTTAAGTAAGAAAACAAAAAGCAGACAGCTATAGACTCGGCCTTCGCATCTTCTATCTTCTTAACCAAACCCTCAAGTTCGCCATCGTCTATATCAACGATCACCTTACCTTCACTGTTGACTCTGCACTTCAAACCAAACCTTAACTCCTTCGGAACAAGCGGTGGGTTTCTCTTGTAAAAAAGATTGTAAAGCTCTGTTCTATTCTGCCTGCCAATCTCTATTATGTCTTCAAAACCCTTACTTGTTATAAAGGCAGTATATGCACCTTTTCTTTCAAGAATAGAGTTTGTTGCAACTGTAGAGCCATGTATAACCTTAAATTTATTGGATATTATGATATTTTTTATACCATTCAATACAGCATTAGCAGGATTAGAAGGAGTGGAAAGCACTTTATATATTTCCCACTTTCCATTTTCAGCTTTATAGATAAAATCAGTAAACGTACCTCCAGTATCAACACCCACTACATCCATCTACTTTTCCTCCATTAATTCATCCATGTAAGATTTAATCATCTTGATTCCTTCACTGTCATTAAACCTATTAGTTTTAATAATTCTTTTTATTCCCTTTAGCAAGGATTTGTCAGTTTCTAAGACCCAATTAAAGCCAACCAGAACATCGGCGTAGCTCAATAAATGTTTGTTGGTTAAAAGTTCATCCTGAGTATAAATATAAACCCTATAACGTTTGTTCAAGACATTGTAATAAATACTTAAAGCATTCTCCTTGTCTAATTTAGATGCGGCTACGTAGAATATCCTGCTAGAATAAGGTATATCGTTTGCAAATGAGATGAGTTCAAGCGGATGCACTACCTTTATAGGAACCAATCTTACCTTTTCATATGAATAATGCTCAATCTGAGGAAAACAATGAAATGGGGCAACTATAACCTTATTTGATATAATTTTATTCATTAATTCAGTCTTAAGAGTATCGAAAGGCTTAAAAACAACCGTTGTATCCAATATCTCCTCAAGTTCCCTTTTTGCATATATTGCTATACCTTCATCTTTTTCTGTATAAACAACAAATGATAAATCTTCTTTGATATTGCTAAGCACGTCATACACAAGTGCCACGACATCTTCTTTAGAAAAACCATTTTTTATAAGATTGTCAGCAATACCTCTAAACATCTCTTTGGATGCAATAAACGATGACACCTGTTCTTTTGCAAACTTACTAAGTGCCCTTGTCCCGCTTCTCTTGTTGCTCGTAATATATCCTTTTAAGGCAAGCTCTTTTTCTACTTTTTTAACAGTTAAATCACTAATATTGTTTTCTTTAGCTATTTTTCTCGAAGGCGGTATCTTTTTGCCCGCATTCTCTATCGATTCATTAATCAATTTTAGTTTAATTATCTGATGTCTCAAAAAAAGCTCTTTTATATCATCCATTTTTAAATACACCTTAAAGC
>WFRG01000144.1 GCA_015486705.1 Hippea sp.
CATAAACCGGAGATGATTTGAGCATATCGGCACTCACATAGACTACTTCGTGTTGATCCCTTGTGTAGATTGGTTGATTGTAGTAGCCCTTTTTAACTGTTACAAGCTCCCTCAATGGAATTTCCTTTCCATTTGTTCCTTTTACGTACAAATCCAAGATCTGCTCTAAATAGCCCCTTTTCTTTTTTGGTAGCCTAACGATTATGTAGGTGGGTTCTGAGGCGTATTTATCTGTGATCCAGCTGACTTTGTATCCGTGTACGAGTTTGTAGAGCAGATCTGCTATCTTGTAAGGGGGCACACCTGAGTAAATTGCCTTGTAGTAATTGATTTTAAACCTGTATTCCTCAAATGGTGGATAAACTGAGCTATCGACATTTGTTATGCCATAGGTTGTTTTGAACTCTTTTTCCACATATTTTGCCGTTTTTCTCAAAATTTCGTAGTTTGGACCATAAATTTGTGCCAGCACTTGGGCCCTCGTAGGCGGTCCTGGGGGATTTTCGAAGATCATGATCTTTGCATCTTTGAACTTTTCTCTGAGTTTGTTGAGTTTCCTGTCGAGTTCCATCACTATCTTGTGTGTTTTTGGCCTATTTTCTTTAACAATCTTTACCCTTATTTGAGCGATATTGGGCGTATTGAGCATCTCATAGCTTCTCATTAGGGCTCCAAAATCAAGCGGCGCTGTAATACCTGTATATATTTCGTAATCCTCAACGTATTTGTTGTTGCCAATGAGCTTTCCAACGGCCTGTGCGACCCTCTGGGTTTCTTCCAATGGGGCAGAAAGTGGTAATTTTACCTCGACCAAGAAAGTATTGACATTGCTATTTGGTAACATTTTGAATTCAACGCCTAAAGGGCTCAAAGGTCCGTTTATGCCGCTCGGTCTTACAAACTGCCATGCAATCATCAATGTGGATCCAATTACAGCGATAAATACGAATAAATATAATGATTTCCTTAAAATTGCTCTCCTCACAAAGGGAATAAATGTTGTTTTGTATAGCTTTTCGAGGAACGGTTTTTTCTTTTTCTTGTCGTGATGTTTGTTTTCTCGCATTTTGTTCTTGAGCAGGTAAAACGAACCATACGGTACTATGGTGTATGCCAAAAACAGAGAGGTTATCATCGCAATGGGCACGTTTAATGGGATTGGTCTCATGAAAGGCCCCATCATGCCTGAAACAAACGCCATGGGAATGAATGCCAAAACAACAGCTACTGTTGCAATATTTGTGGGATTTCCTATCTCGTTTGTCGCCAAAATGATTCTGTTCCTAAATTCGCCAAAACCAAAATGGATGTGCCTGTGCAGATTTTCTATGACAACAATGCCGCTATCGACCAACAACCCCAATGATAAAATCAAAGCAAACAGTGTAATTCTATTAATACTTTGTCCCAAAATATAGCTTGCAAACAACGTAAACAATAAGACAAATGGCACCATAACGGTAATTATAAGCGATTCTTTAAAGCCTAAGAATATCAAAAGTATAAAAGCAACGACAATTACAGCGATGGCTAAATGTTCAAGTAACGTATTGACAGCCCGATTTGCCTTGCCCGCATAATTTCTCATTACCGCTAAACCGACATGTTCAGGAAGCATGGCCTTTTTTATTGCATCCAATCTATTGAGTACATCTTTTACTACAAATACGGCATTTGCTCCGGTCTTTTTTGCTATAGTTATTGTCACTGCATTGTATAAGTTGTTGAAATCCTTTTTGCCCGAGGCCTTACCCCAAGCAAACGTTGTTGCATAATTGACGTCTGCTGCACCTTCATACACATGGGCTACATCCTTTAAAAAAATGGGTTTTCCTTCCTTTACGCCCACTATAACATTTCCAACGTCTTTTGCGTTTTTAAACAGGTGTGTTACAAGAACGGGGTGTCTTTTGTTGTTGTTTATTATACTGCCCGCTTGAACAAATACACCGCTTGACTTGAGTATGTTTATCAAATCATTAAGGCCTATCTTATACGACGCCAGTTTTTGGGGGTTTATATCCACATTGACGGCTTTGGGCGCACCGCCAACTATGTAGTTCGTTCCCATATTTGGAACACCCCTAAGCTCTGCCAAAACCTTACATGCCAACTTTCTCAGCTGATAGGGTGATAGATCCTTTGAATACAGTGTGATAGTCATTATGGGTATATCCTCAACACCGATGGATTTAATTATGGGCTGATACGTCCCTTTTGGCATCCTGTCGTAGTTGCGCATAATCTTGTTGTAAAGCCTCATCAAGCACATCTGTTGATTTAATCCCACTTTGAATTGCACAGTAGTAACAGCCATATCATCGATTGCATAACTGAACGTATGATCAACACCGTATATTGAGGCCACAATGCCTTCCAATGGCTTTACAATCTGGTTTTCCATTTCAATTGCCGATGTATTGGGCCGAATAACGATTATGTTTGCAGCCGGTACTTTGATTTCTGGGTTATACATTCTCGGCGTAATGAGCAGCGCCCCTATTCCTAAAACGGCTATTGTTATCATAATTAGTGGAGTAATTTTGGAGTTGTAGAAGCTTTTTGCCAATCTGCCGGCTATGTTGAGCTTTTCGTTCATTTCAATCTTGAGTTATTTTCAAGATAGTAAGGCGGGTTTACAACAATTCTCTCACCTTGTTTTAATCCACTCAATACTATGTATCTATTGCCTATTTTCTCACCCAATCTAAGCATTCTAAAATGTACCACATTGCTTTTGTCTAAAACAAAAACACCCTCTATGCCGCCCCTTTCTACAATGGAGTTCTCAGGTATTGTTATGGATTCAATGGGCTTTCTGGTGATTAAAACCTTTGCAAATTCGCCGGGGTGTATGAATTTGAATTTTGGTATGATGATTTTTACAAGATGGGTATGGGTTGTTGGGTCTTCACTTTTCTGCACGTACTGTGGAGAGCCATAAATCTTTTTTATTTTGATCTCTACGGGTATTTTTTTCATCTTGAGAAAGTTGCCAAACAGCGAATCTGGGATATTTGCTTGCACTTGATAAAAGTTTGAGCCTTCAACAACAAGAAGTGGTTGTGATGGAGCTGCTATATCGCCATTTTGGACAAATTTTTTGCTTATATAGCCATTTATCGGAGAACGTACAACTGAATAACCTAAAAGTGTCTTAATATCTTTTAGTGTAGCTTTTGCCTGTTCAAAGGTGCTTTTTGTTGCGATAAACGTTTTTTCTGACACAGCACCCTCTTTGTATAGCTTCTCAATCCTTATATAGTTGAACTTTGCGTTTTCAAAGTTCGCCCTTGCCTGTTTTATCTTTTCCCCTATACTTCTTGAGTCAATTTTTAAAAGTATTTCTCCTTTTTTCACTCTATTTCCTACATCAACCTTTAACCCTCTAACATAGCCCATGAGTTTAGATGAGATTGTTACGCTGTTTTTTGATATTATAAAAGCCGGTATTTCGTTAAAAAGCGTTATTGTTTGTTTTTTTATTTTTATAACTTTTATGCCGGAAGCTGAAGCCTGGAGAGTCAGTATGGCTATAAAACAGAAAGTTAACGGAATTAATCTTTTCATCAACTGTATATTTACCACTCTATCCAAATCGTGTCAAAATTTCTTAACTAATAAACATTAAAAAAAAAGAGGGGGCATACACCCCCTCTACCTTTAAACCTTGAATTTGTTAATTAGGGAGTCAACCTTTGATGACAAACCACCCAGCTCTTCGGCAGCCCTTGAAACGGCCTCTACGGCTTTTAAATTATCCTCAGCAGCATTCGCAATGTCTTTGATCTGCATATCCATTTCTGAGAATGTTGAAGATAGCTCTTCCGTTGCTGCACTTGTTGAATTGATTTCCTCTATCACCTTGCTTGTTTTTTCCACAACATTTTCTACGTTGTGTTTATCCTCTTCAGCCTTTTTCTCTTCTTCTAAAATCATTTCGCTTGCTTCAGATGTCTTTTCTACTGCCGTTTTGGTGTCGTTTTGAATCTTTGTTATCATGTTTCTGATCTCTTCTGTAGCATGCTGTGTTTTTTCAGCCAATTTCCTAACTTCGTCTGCAACAACGGCAAAGCCTCTACCAGCCTCTCCAGCACGCGCCGCTTCAATTGCAGCATTCAATGCAAGTAGGTTCGTTTGGTCTGCTATCTCATTAATGACGCCAACGATTTGCCCAATCTCTTTTGAGGATTCTCCAACAGTGTTAATTTGCTCCATTGCTTCTTTTGCCAATTGTGCATTCTGTCTCATTCTCTCAAGTCTCTTTTCTATGTCTGCGATCATCTGGTTGTTAACTTCGCCAACCTCATTTGCGAGCATTGTTATGTTCTCTGTCGTTCTTGCTATGCTGTCCACAGCTTCTGTGGTATCGTTCATAGCTGTTGCAATTTCTCTTGTGTTTTGGGATGTCTCTTCAATGGATGCAGACATTTGATTTGCCGCATCCTGAAGGCGTGAGGATTGGGTATTTAAATCCGAGAGATTGTTCTTAATGTCTCTGATCATGAATTGTGTCTTTTCTATGAACTTATTGAACCACTCTGCAAGTTCCCCTAACTCATCATGGCTTTCAACTTTTATTCTCCTTGTGAGATCGCCTTCGCCACCTGCCAGATTTTTAGCTTCCATCGTCAGCATGTTTATGTTAGCTAGCACGTATTTAAATACTGCTACGATGAGTAATACAATTGAGATAACACCAGCCAAGAACAGGATTGAGTAAATTATTAGGTTTGTCATTGCAGCATCTATTCTGCTTTGCAGGTCCTCGATAATCGTTTTTTCCATAAAGTCTTCAATATTTTTCAAGATATTGATCTTCTTTGTTATTGTTTTAAACCAGTATTCAGGGTCAACACCGAAATTACCTTTACCAAAGTGGCTTATGGCTATCTGACGCATCCTGTTGACCTCTTGTATGCATTGGCCTCTAAAATGTTCCTTAAAGTAATCCAAAAATTTCCCATTTGCCGATATTTTAAATGAGTGCAGGTAACTTTTCTGTTCTGCCACTAGCGTTATGAATTTTTCATACATTCCAGGCCCAAAGTGATTTTGGGCGAATGTGTTTGATAGAACGGCCCTTTCTATGCCTGCCCTTTCTTTTGAGAGCAGGAAGTTTGTGTAAGCGTTGAGTTCCTTTGATATGTAGGAGTTGTCTGTTCCGAAGCCTATTGCACCCACAGCATTCAAAAGATCCGAGTTTATCTTTGTGTAATAAGCCACCTCCTGTTTCACAGGTATGGCAAGGTTATCCACCTTTTGTCTGATCTGGTTTATGTATTGTAACTGCTCCATTGCAGATGTTATGTACCTTTTGAATCGCGGATTGCTATTTATATCTGTATGGGCCAGAGCTTTTTTAAGATCTTCCAATCTCTGATTGGTTAAGATTCTC
>WFRG01000145.1 GCA_015486705.1 Hippea sp.
AAGACAACTTTTTCCTTGAAATCATGAGACACGGTCTTGAAGACCAAGAAAAGATAGACAAAGAGATAATAAGGCTGGGTTTGGAAACAGATACGCCCATTGTTGCAACAAACGACTGCCACTACCTAAACAAAGAGGATGCCATAGCCCAGGATGCACTCCTCTGTGTTCAGACAAACAAGCACTTAGATGATGAAGACAGAATGAGAATGGGTACACAAGAGTTTTACTTCAAAACAGAAGAAGAAATGCTTGAGCTTTTCAAAGACAACCCCGAGTTTGTCTATAACTCCAAAACAATATCTGACATGTGCAATGTTGAATTAGAGCTTGGCAAACTTGCTCCTCCCCACTATCAAACACCGGATGGCTCAGATGAAAAGGAGTTTTTAAGAAGATTGGCTTATGAGGGATTAGAGAAAAGAACACAGGGTTTTGATAAAGACAAAAAAGAGCTTTATAAGAAAAGGCTTGAGCATGAGCTTGCCATAATAGAACAGATGGGTTTCTCAGGCTACTTCCTCATCGTTTGGGACTTTGTCAACTATGCAAAGAGAAATGGCATACCCGTTGGCCCTGGCAGGGGCTCAGCTGCAGGCAGCCTTGTCTCATACTCCATCGGCATAACAGATATAGACCCCATCAAATACAACCTTCTCTTTGAGCGCTTCCTAAACCCAGAAAGGGTAACAATGCCAGACATAGATGTGGACTTCTGTGCAGAGAGGCGTGATGAGGTCATACACTATGTTAGAGAGAAGTATGGGGAGTATAATGTGGCTCAGGTGATCACCTTTGGAACAATGAAGGCAAAGGCGGTTGTTAGAGATGTTGCCCGTGTTATGGGTTTTCCTTATAAAGAGGCAGACAGAATTGCTAAAATGATTCCAAACGACGAGGACTTGAGTGGTGCAATAAAATCTAACTCTCAGCTTAAACAAGAGATTGAAAAAGACGATAAAGTAAAAAAACTCTTTGAAATATCAGGTACTCTTGAAGGTGTTAAACGCCACGCCTCAATCCATGCAGCAGGAGTTGTCATATCAACCCAGCCTATTTATAAGAGTTGTCCATTGTATAAAGCACCGGGCGAGGATACGATAGCTGTTCAGTTTTCAAAGGACTATCTTGAAGATATAGGTTTGATTAAGTTTGACTTCTTGGGTCTAAAGAACCTTACAATCATCGACACAACCGTCAAACTTATTGGCAACAGTTTTGACATATCTAAAATTCCTCTTGATGATAAGGAGACTTATAAACTTCTGCAAAGGGGTGATACACTGGGCGTATTTCAACTTGAGTCCTCTGGTATGCAGAGGCTCATAATGGATTTAAAGCCTACAGTATTTGAAGACTTAATAGCCCTTGTTGCCCTTTATAGACCCGGTCCCTTGGGCAGCGGTATGGTTCAGGACTTTATAGACAGAAAGCACGGCAAAAAACCCATTGAATACCCTTTGCCAGAGCTTGAGGAAATCCTAAAAGATACATACGGCATAATCCTATACCAAGAACAGGTTATGCAGATCGCAAGTAAACTTGCAGGCTATTCCTTAGGTGAAGCAGACATCCTAAGAAGGGCAATGGGCAAAAAGAAGAAAGAGGTCATGGATGAACAAAGGGGAATATTCATTGAGAGGGCGACGAAGAGGGGTATACCAAAAGACAAGGCGGAATACATCTTTGACCTCATGGCTAAATTTGCAGAGTATGGTTTTAATAAATCCCATTCTGCTGCCTATGCCTATATTGCCTATCAGACAGCATATCTGAAAGCGCATTATCCTGAGTATTTTATGAGTGCTTTGCTCACAAGCGAAAAGAACAATACAGACAATATTGCGAAGTACATTGAAGAATGTAATCGTATGGACATTACTGTTTTACCTCCTGATATAAACGATAGTTTTCATGATTTTGCAGTTGCAGAAAAAGACGACAAAAAAGTGATTAGGTTTGGATTCTCTGCTATAAAGAATGTGGGTGATGCAGCTATAGAAAATATTATAGATGTTAGAAAAAATGATAAATTCAAGAACATTTTCGATTTTTTGGAGAGAGTTGACTCAAGGAAGGTAAATAAAAAGGTTTTAGAAAGCTTAATAAAAAGTGGGTGCTTTGATTCCTTACACAGCAATCGGGCAACACTTTTGAACTCTTTGGATATGTTAATGGATTGGAGCGCTAAAAAGTCTAAAGGAGCACAAGCAAAGAGAATGGCTTTATTTGGAGCAAAAAACGAGCAAAACGATTATCCAAAGCTTATTGAAGCAGAGAAGTTAAAAGAAGATGAAATACTTCAATACGAGAAGGAACTCCTTGGTTTCTTTATTAGCTCAAACCCCATAGCAAAGTATGAAAATCTTGTTAAAGCTGTAATAAATGCAACAAGTGAGGATGTCTCTGTAGGTTATGACAGTGAGATTATTTTGGCAGGTGTGCCTGTATCTATTAGAAAAACTAAAACAAAAAAGAAAGAGACAATGGCGTTTGTGAAATTTATGGACATTAAGGGAACATTTGAGGCCACAGTATTTCCAAAGTTATATGAACAAAAGGCAAAACTTTTGGATAGTAATAAATTGCTTATAGTTATTGGTAATGCAGATCCTACTACAGAAAAAACCAATATAATTGTTAAAGATATAATAGAAGTGGATGAACTCTTAAAATACGTGAGGGCTATAGAATTAATTTTAAACGATGATTCCCTTGTATCATTAGATAAAATAAAAACAATTTTGGATAGAAATACTGGCAGTAAACCTGTTATTATTAAATACATTGATAGGAGTGGAAATAAAATTTACACTATACAAACATTTTGCAGAGCTGGAGTAACCTCAATTTTAGTAGAGGCTTTAAAGAGATACGGTGTTTTTGTGAGATTTTCCATCTCCAGGGAGGAAGTGTGATGAAAATTTTGTTAACGGGAACAGCAGGCTTTATAGGCTTTCACCTCGCCAAAAGGCTATCGAATGATGGATACGATGTTGTAGGTTTGGATAACATAAATGACTATTACGATGTAAACCTAAAATACGGAAGGCTGAAGGAGTCAGGTATAGAAGCACCTCTTGATTACGGTAAGTTGGTCTTTTCCAAGAAATACTCTAATTATGCCTTTGTAAAACTCGATCTAAAGGATAAAGAATCAATTGACGAGTTATTCCACAAGGAAAAGTTCGACGCAGTGTGCCATTTGGCGGCACAAGCTGGCGTCAGATACTCTTTAAAGGATCCGTACTCTTACATCGATAGCAATATTTACGGTTTTTTGAATATATTAGAAGCGTGCAGGAGCTATAATGTGGAAAACTTGAGTTTTGCCTCATCTTCAAGTGTTTACGGTTTAAACAAGAAACAGCCATTTTCAGAAAAACACAACGTTGACCATCCGATAAGCTTGTATGCTGCAACAAAGAAATCCAATGAGCTTATGGCCCATACGTATAGCTATCTTTATGGCTTAAGGGTAACAGGTTTGCGATTCTTTACCGTTTACGGTCCGTGGGGAAGGCCCGACATGGCCTTATTTAAGTTTGTAAAGAATATTTTGGAAGATAAACCTATTGATGTTTATAACTTCGGTAAGATGCAGAGGGATTTTACGTATATTGATGACATTATCGAGGGAGTGGTTAGGGTTATAAAAAACCCTGCTAAGCCCAATAAAAAATGGGATGCTTTAAACCCAGATCCATCGTCTTCCAAGGTTGCGTACAAGATTTACAATATAGGTAATAACACACCCATCAGTTTAGAGCGTTTTATCGAAATCATCGAGAAGGAACTTGGCAAAAAGTCCAAAAGAAACTACCTGCCCATGCAATCCGGTGATGTGGAATCTACCTATGCAGATGTAACCGCTTTGATAGATGATTTAAGATATAAGCCATATACATCTCCTGAGGTGGGGGTAAAGAAATTTATAGATTGGTATCGTTGGTTTTATGATAAATAGATTGGTATCTTTAAAAGTTTATTAATTGACAAATTAATTTTAAAATAGTAAACTAAATGTGGATGTGAGCTTCTTAATTAAAGCTTTATTTTTAAATTTTATTTTGGAGGTGTTTATGAGGAAGCTTGTTTACGGATTGTTGGTGTTCATGTTCATGTTAACACTTGGTTTTACTGCTAATGCTAGGGTTACCTTTGTAACCATAGGAACAGGTGGCGTTACAGGTGTTTATTATCCTGCTGGTGGTGCTATTTCTAAGATGGTTAACGCCAAATTTAAACAGTATCACATCAAGATGACCGTTGAATCCACTGGCGGCTCTGTTTACAACATTAACGCAGTATTAAGCGGCGATTTGGACTTTGGGATTTGCCAATCGGATAGGGAGTATGAAGCATGGAACGGGTTTGCGGAATGGAAAAATAGAGGACCACAGAGGAATTTGAGAAGTGTTTTTGGTTTACACAATGAATCAATAACACTCGTTGCAAGGGCTGACGCCGGTATTAACAGCGTTTATGACCTTAAAGGAAAAAGGGTTAATTTAGGTAATCCAGGTTCTGGACAACTGCAAAATGCAAAGGATATTTTAAAAGCCTTTGGTATTTCTTTAAATGATATACATCCAGAATACGTAAAAGCTGTTGAGGCTCCAGGACTGTTGCAGGACGGTAGGATTGATGCATTTTTCTACACAGTTGGTCATCCAAATGGCGCAATAAAAGAGGCTACAAGCGGAAGAATTAAGGTTAAAATCGTTCCAATCACAGGCAAAGCTGTTGAAAAACTACTAAAAACCCATCCATACTATGCAAAATCCGAAATCCCTGTTAAAAAGTTTTACCCAATGGCAGCTAACAAGAAAGATGTTGTCTGGACAATTGGTGTTAAGGCTTTGGTAGTAACAAGCAAGAATGAACCGGATAAAGTAGTGTATGCAATTACAAAAGAGGTTTTTGACCATCTCGACCAATTTAAAAAACTGCATCCAGCTTTTGCTACATTAACGAAGAAGAACATGCTTGAAGGAATGACAGCTCCTATACATCCAGGGGCATTGAAGTACTATAAGGAAAGCGGCCTGATTAAATACATTCCTAAAAAACTTATCGAGCAGTAATATTTAGCTTGCGGTTACTTCATTAAGGGGCTTTGTGCCCCTTTTTTAGTTTAAGCATGTGGGGGGTCGTATGAATGATAAAGAGCTTAACTTATCTGAAGAAAAAAGAAAAAAAATAGAAGAGCTTATAAAAGAAGACACAGGCGATGTAAGAATACTCAACAAGTATGAACGTGCAATAATAATGGTAATAGGGGTTGGATGGGCTATCTTCCAGCTGCTTATTGCCAGTGTTTTGACCATAGATTCTACCTTTTCAAGATCTATTCATCTTGCTTTTGCCATGGCTATGATATTTCTTTCCGTTCCCTTTTTTAAAAAGAAAAAAATAAAATTTTTGCCTTTTTTATCACAAAGAGAAGGTATTCCATGGATAGATTATTTACTTGCTATTTTGGGTGTGATTTCTGCGTTATATATCACTATAGCGTGGAATGGTATAACAATGAGAATGGGTGCGCCTAACTTGACTGACAGGATTTTTGGTTTTATCTTAGTAGTAATGGTTTTTGAGGCTACAAGAAGGGCAATAGGTCCAGCTTTACCTATGGTTGGTTTACTGTTTTCATTTTATGCCTTTTTTGGTCCATACTTACCTGAGATTCTTGCATACAAAGGTGTTACTATAGATAAGTATGTAAGCCAGATTTCACTTTCTACTGAGGGTATTTTTGGTATTCCTTTAAGAGTTTCTACAAATATTGTTTACCTGTTTGTTCTGCTCGGAGCTATGCTTGATAAAGCTGGAGCAGGCAAGTTTTTTATAGATCTTGCTTTTGCTGGTTTAGGTAGATACAAGGGCGGTCCAGCAAAGTCGGCAGTTGTGGCAAGCGGCTTGACCGGTCTTGTTTCAGGATCGTCTGTTGCCAATGTTGTTACAACAGGAACTTTTACCATTCCACTCATGAAAAAAACAGGTTATCCTGCCACAAAAGCTGGGGCTACAGAGGTTGCAGCAAGTATAAATGGCCAACTTATGCCACCAATTATGGGTGCTGCTGCATTTATTATAGCTGAGTATGTTAATGTTCCCTATTTAGCCGTTGTTAAGGCGGCGTTCATACCGGCTTTGGTTGCCTATATAACACTTTTCTATGTTTCCCATCTTGAGGCAAGTAAACTCGGTTTGAGAGGATTGCCAAAGGAAGAGCTACCCAACGCAAGGGAAGTTTTAAAGAGTGGATTTCACTATCTAATACCAATAACATGGCTTGTGGTCGAGCTTGTTGTGTTAAGACATTCACCCGCAATGTCTGCTTTTAGAACGATAATAATTCTCATTTTTGTCATTCTTTATCAAGAGTTTGTTAAGATTAAAAAAGAAGGGATATCAGTACTACAGGCGATAAAGAACTCGGTTAGGTTAACAGCTGAGGCATTTGTTTCTGGTTCAAGAAATATGGTTATAGTGGCTTTAGCCTGTGCTTCAGCTGGCGTAGTCGTAGGTCTTGTGGCCACAGGCATTGGTAGTATGATTACGGAGTTTGTTGATACGCTTTCCCATGGTAATATTTACCTGTTATTAATCATAACCGCTATGGCAAGCCTTTTGCTTGGCATGGGGCTTCCTACAACAGCAAACTACATTGTTATGGCATCGTTAACTGCTCCAGTTATTGTGACAATTGCTCATAACTATGGTTTCTTTGTTCCGCTAATGGCTGCCCATCTCTTTTGCTTCTACTTTGGAATTATTGCAGACGATACGCCACCTGTGGGATTGGCTGCATACGCTGCTGCGGCACTGGCTGATGCTGACCCCATACCTACAGCGGTTCAGGGGTTTATTTACGATATGAGAACGGCAATTTTGCCTTTCATGTTTGTGTTTAATCCAGATATCATACTTTATCACATAACGAGCTGGCCGAAAATAATCATGATATTTGTAATGGCTATAGCAGGCTCTTTTGCCTTTGCCAGTGCTCTGCAGGGATGGTTTTTAACGAAGAATAAGTGGTATGAAATTCCATTTTTCCTGTTTGCATCGTGGGTGTTATTCAATCCTGCAGGTATCTTGCACTGGCTTCATTTGCCAAGCGACATGAAGTATTACATGTATTTTATTGGTCTTTTTGTCATGGGTCTTTTGTATCTTGAACAAAAGGTGAGAATAAAATCAAATACAGTAATGGCTGCTTAAAAGAGGTAGAATATGGTTTGTGTTAATATGAATGTTGTGGATTTGCCTTTGTCCGCCACGCTTGAGATA
>WFRG01000146.1 GCA_015486705.1 Hippea sp.
GATAAAGGGGTTAACGAGTGTTGACACAAGCTGGGATGCAAATTATCAGGAGATTTCCCTAAATATTGATACGAACAAAGCCTTAAGTTACGGGCTAACGCCTGCGCAAATTATAGCCCAAATTCCTGTGAATGGTAGGATTGCGTCAATCAACGGCGATTTTGCATCCATGAACACCCAATTTGTGAGGGTCTATCTGAAGGGTAAGTTCAATGATAACTTGAATTCCATAAGGCTTTTACCCATAAAAACACCGTTTGGCTACTACATTCCACTTGAAGCTGTGGCCACATTCCAGAAGCACTTCACACCAGCAAAAATTGAAAGGGATCAATTGCTCTATAGCCTCGATGTCAACGGATATAGGAATAAAAAGCCCATAACCATGATTACGGCTGATAGTAATAGAATCTTAAAGCATTTGAATACAAAAGGGTTTTTGATCGAGCAGGCGGGCAGTATTGTTCAATTGAACGATAGCTTCAAACGAATGCTAAAGGCAATCCTAATCGGTGTTATACTACTTACTACCACACTGATAGCCGTTTATCGCTCTGTCAGAATGGGTCTTGTTATGATTGTTGTTCTGCCACTCTCTATGATAGGTGCTTCTTGGGCTATGCTTGTATTTCATAAACCTTCGTGTATGCCGAGCATGATGGGCATCTTGCTCTTGTTTGGAATAATAATCAAAAACTCCGTTCTGTTGATGGACTTTTACCAGCACTATCGCAAGAAGGAGTCGGCGTTTGAGAGTGCCCTTGAAAGTGTGAGAATTAGGTTTAGGCCTGTTATGATGACGGCTTTTGGAACTATAGCTGGTATGATTCCCATTGCTTTAGAGCGTGCTGTGGGCTTGGAGAGGCTCTCCCCGCTTGCCGATGTGGCTGTAGGTGGTTTGCTTATTGGAACGATTTTGACGCTTGTTTATGTGCCCATGTTTGCTTACATGTTTGATAGCAAGAAGGATAAAGAAAGTGTTAGTTAAAAGGGGTAAAGGTGGCATCTCTGCCACCCCCTTAAATTTTAATCCCAGTTCTCGTAGATTTTTCCCCTGTATTTTGGATACTGTTCGTATGGTAGCTTACCTTTGGAGAACAGTATTTGATAAACCTCGCCGTCGCCGTATTTGAAAGAAACGCTTGCACCGTTTAGATACAGATACCACATGCGCGCAAACTCCTCGCCATACATTTCAACTACCTTGCTCCTATTTTTGTTGAATCTCTCAATCCAGTTATCCAGAGTCTTCGCATAGTGAGGTCTTAAGTTTTCCACGTCTATAACATAAAAGTCCACACGCCTTATGTGTCTAATCAACTCTTCCAAAGACGGCAAATAACCGCCGGGAAAGATGTACTTTGTTGTGAATGCATCTGTCTCCATTGGCTTGTTGTGTCCTATGGTGTGGAGTAATCCTAAAGCATTATCCTCAAGCAATTTATCAAGTTTTTTGAAAAATACACCCGCGTAGTTTTTACCAACATGCTCATATGCTCCGATAGAGACGAACTTATTGAACCTTCCCTCTAAGTTTCTATAGTCCTCACACAACACTTTAATCTTTTTCTCAAGCCCGAGCTCTTTTATCTTTTCGTTTGCATAATCAGCCTGGTTTTTTGATATTGTGCAACCCACACCCTCTATGTCAAACCTCTGGGCTGCATATATCAAAAAACCACCCCATCCACAACCTATGTCAACGATCCTATCGCCATCTTTTAAACCAATTTTTCTTGCGATCAATTCGTATTTGTTGTTTTGTGCCTGTTCTAATGTGTCTGTCTCCCAATTTTTAAAATAACCGCACGAGTAGGTAAGCGACTCATCCAAAAACAGCTTGTAAAATTCATTATCCAGTCCATAATGATGCTCAATATTTTTTCTTGCCTGTTTGCGTGTGTTCAACGTTTTCAATCGTTCTACAACCAATTCAGCAAGCACCTTTGGCGACGGTCTTATCTCTATGATTGCTGGCAGGGTGTGAATCCTTATAACCTGCTGCAAGTCCCCTTCAATTTCCAATTTGCCCTTCATGTAGTTTTCGCCAAAACCAATGCTCAAGTGCTCTATGATATCGTAGATAACCTGAGGATCTTTTATGTAGATCTTCGCAACGGGCTCTTTTCCAGAGGAAAAATTCCTCACCGTTCCATCCCAATAGATGACCTGTGTAGGCGCTAATTCTTTTGATACGTCCAAAACCCTTTCTAAAATTTCTGTAAGGCCGTCTAACGTTTTTCTACCCATTCTTTAACCTCCTATCGGCAATGTCAACTTTTTTGTGTCACCCCTTTTTTATTCTGTTCACTTAGTTTCCCCATCTTACTTAAAAGGCCTCCATCAGGTATTCTGAGTATCTTAGTTTTCTTGATGAATACTTCTCATCCTTGTCTTTGAAGAAAAGATAAAGGAACTTTTCAGCACTCTCCTCAGAATGGAGATAACCTCTAATTCTTAAATGATCCTTTAGCTCCTTGAAACACCTTTCCATCCAGTTTGTTGTTGAAAAGTAGACCTTTATCTTTTCATTGAGGTTTGAAAAGTATGTGTAGTTCTTGACTTTACTTTTCAAGCTGTTTAAGGATTTATAAAGCCTGCTCCATTTGTCGATAAATTCATTCATCAAGAGTTCTGCCTCCTCTTGGGTTTTAGCCTCCATTATCTGGTTTAGCTCTTTCAGTATCTCATCCCAGTGTTTCTTCCTCACTTTGCTTTTTATGTTCTTCTTCAGATGAAACCAGCACAGCTGATGTTTTGCTTTGGGAAATGCCTCCTCTATTGATCTTGACAGTCCTTTCAGATCATCACTGATTATCATTTTGACATTCTTTAGTCCCCTTGATTTTAGGTTCTCAAATACCTCTTTCCACATCTGTGTGTTCTCATTGCCTCCAGGTAAGAAGTATGCAAGTATGTTTCTTCTGCCGTCGTATTTTAATCCCAAAACGGCATAAACTGCCTCTTTTTCAACACTGTCCCTCTTCAGTGGTACATATGTTGCATCTATGTAAAGGACTGGATATTCATCATCCAATCTTCTGTTTTTGAATTCCTCTATAACCTCTTTTGGTATATCAGAGATATAGCTTGTAAACTGGGATGATATGGAACATCCAACGAGGTTTTCCAAAACCTTGCCTGCCTTTCTTGATGAAACTCCAGATATAAACATTGCTCTTATTATGTCATCAAGGAGAAACATTACCCTTTTTCTCTCAGGCAAGACCTCACTTTTAAACTTACCGTCCCTTGTTCTGGGGATGGAAAGCTCCATCTGGCCTAATATTGTTTTAGGTGATCTTGTGTAATATCCATTTGCCCTTGTTGATTTGTTCTCTCCCAGATACCTGTCTCTTTCCTCTTTCATAATCTTTTCAATCATTGACTTGAATTCTTCCTTCAATTGTGTAAAAATCAGATCATACATGTGTTTTTCCTCCTTTGAAGGGTTAGTTGTCAAAGAGGGGTTATAACATATAACCCCTCTCCCTTCAAAGGGTGACACAAGTAATTTTACACTGCCTAAATATTAAATTCATATAGCTTATTAATTC
>WFRG01000147.1 GCA_015486705.1 Hippea sp.
AAACTATATAAAGCACTGGAACAAGACTTGAATAAACCAAAATTTGAATCTTTTGTGGGAGAAATTGGGTTTGTAGTTAAAGAGATAGACTTTGTGCTCAAATACTTGAAAGATTGGGCGAAGCCCAAGAAAGTTCCAACAGATTTGGTTAATTTTCCAGCTGAAAGTTATATATACAGCCAACCCTTTGGCGTTACATTGATATTTAGCCCGTGGAACTACCCATTTCATTTGACTATCATGCCATTAATTGGAGCAATTAGCGCCGGAAACACCTCTGTTTTAAAGCCTTCAGAACTTTCTCCTCACACATCAAGGGCAATAAAAAATTTGATAGATTCAACTTTTAATGAAGAATATATAGCAGTCGTAGAAGGAGAAAAAGAAGTTTCAGAAGCATTATTAAACATAAAGTTTGATAAAATATTCTTCACGGGCAACACAACCGTGGGAAAAATAGTTATGAAAAAAGCAGCAGAACACCTAACACCTGTTACTTTAGAGCTTGGAGGGAAAAGCCCTGTGATTGTCTTTAATGATGCCAATCTAAAAATGGCCGCAAAACGAATTATATGGGGAAAATTCTTTAACGCAGGACAAACCTGTGTAGCTCCAGACTATATGTGCATAGAATCGAAAATTTATGATAAGTTCAAAAAGTATCTGATTGATGAGCTTAAATCCTATACCTCCATCAGGAAATTTGAGAAAAATTACTCAAAAATTATAAACGAAAGGCACTTTAACAGGCTCATGAATATTATAGAGAATAGCAACGTAATATTTGGTGGAAATTACAATCGTGAGAAGCTCTTTATTTATCCTACATTAGTCGAGGCGAATATCGATGACAAAATAATGGAAGACGAGATATTCGGCCCAATCTTACCTATTTTGAAGTTTAAAGATTATGAAGCAATCAAAGAGTACGTTAAATCTAAACCTAAACCTTTGGCTCTTTATATATTTACAGAGTCAAGTAAAAACAAGAAAAAAGTATTAGACGAGATACAGTCAGGAGGCGTAACAATAAACGATACCTTAATACATCTTTCCAGCAGCCGTTTGCCATTTGGAGGAATAGGCGAAAGCGGAATGGGAACTTACCACGGACTTTACTCTTTTGAAGAGTTCTCACAAAAAAGAGCTGTTATGGATAGAAAAACTTACATAGAGTTCCCACTACGCTACCCGGCCTATAATTCGGTAAAATTGGGTGCAGTTAAAAAGATATTCTAAGTTTTTAAGCCAGATTGAAAACGCGCTAGTAGCTCTTTTTCATCGAGCTCTAAGTTCTGTTTACCAGCGAATTGTAGTGACTCTTCTAGGGCGTTGTATAAACTATAATTTATAACTTTTTTGGTGTTAAATACTGCTTTTTGGGGATTTCTAATTATCTCTTTAGCTATACTCTTAAATGTTTCTATCAACTCCTCTTTTGAGTTACAAACCTTTAATAAAAGACCGACATCATAGGCTTCTTTAGAATCAAAGATGCGAGACGTATATGCCCAGTATCTAACAATTTGTTCATTTAATATCCTACTTAAATGCTGGAGAACGCCCAAATCAGCAACTATTCCAAGCTTTGTTTCAGCTATAGAAAATTTAGCTCTATTAGTGGCAATCCTCAAATCACAAGCAGAAATCAAATCCAAGCCAGCCCCTAAACAGTAGCCATCCACAGCAGCAATATATACTTTTTTAGAATTATAAACGGACAAAAACGCATCCTGCATGAAAACAATATGATTCCAAAGATTAAAATCTTTGTTTGACTTCATTTGCATAAACAAATCGAAAAAATCTAAACCAGAAGAAAAATTATCACCCTTACCCTTAAGAATCACAACCGAAACATTCTCGTCTTCGTCTATGCTTTTTACAGCTTCATTTATCTCTTTGAACATCTCAACATTTACGGCATTGAGCTTATCCGGCCTGTTAAGGGTTAAAGAAACAATTCCATCTTCTACATTTTCTCTTTTAACTGTTCTATAACTCATTTTCTTCCCTCTTTACAAACACCCTCAAACTAAAAACTGGCTGACCTAAACAGGCCAACCAGCAATGCATAAATATTTTATATAATACTTTGGGCGCCATCTATCGTAATTTCTGTTCCAGTTAAAAATGGAGGCGCAGTCGCTAAATATAGAACCGTACTCTCAAGCTCCTCTAATTTTCCCACTCTTCTCAAAGGGATACGCTCTTTTATGTATTGTTTGCCCCTTTCGCTCTCAAAAAAATCTTTATTCATATCGGTTAAAAAGTAACCAGGACATAGGGCGTTAACTTGTATATTGTACCTACCCAACTCTAAAGCCATAGCCTTTGTAAGTTGAAGTACGCCTGCTTTACTTACGCTGTAGGCAGCAAGATAGGGTATAGCGAACTTGCCTCCTACTGATGAAACGTTAATAATTCTCCCGCTTTTCTGTTTCATCATTACTTTAGCCACTTCCTGAGAGCAAAATAGGGTACCTTTAAAATCCACGTTAAACGTTTGATCAAATTCTTCCTCTGTTAGCTCCACAGTGGGTTTTTCTACACCCGAAATACCAGCAGCATTCACAAGTATATCTATTCTTCCATACTCTTTTTCTACATAGGAAACAAGCTCTTTTACGCTTCCTTTTTTCCCTACATCTAAATAAGCTCCAACGGCTTTTGTGTCATTTTTTTCTTCTAAATCCTTCGCCAACTTCTTGCAGGCATTTTCATTTCTCGCAGCAATAACTACAATTGCCCCAGCCTCAGATAAAACACGGCTAAATACACTACCTATGCCCTTATAACCCCCTGTTACTATAGCTACTTTTCCATTTAAATTAAATATCTCACTAATCGCCATATTAGCCCCTCTAAAAGTACAATATTAATCTTTAGACTTTTTTACACCATACATTTTTCTAAATCTTTCAAGCTGCTTTCTAGGTGTTACCGTTTCTCTTATGTATTTAGGAAGCTTATCTTCTATTCCAAACAGATATTTAGCTATGCTCTTCAAACTCTCCAAATCGTACCTCTGCATCATGGTTATCGTCTCAAGCTGAGGAGAACCACCACCATGAAGTCCAGCAACCTGCATGACACCTGCAAAATCTGAAACTAAAAGATTCTCAAGACCTCTAAAGCACCTATGGTGATTCTCGGCAGATATTTCTGGATTTCTAATCAAGTATTTGTTGGCTAAATCCTTTGTCTCTTCCGCAAAAAATTCTTCCTCAAATGGCATTGTAGCACAAATACCACCAGCTAAATCAGCTACTATTTTATACTCATTGTATATTTCTTCACCTGCCAACCTTCTTCCAGCGTTAGTTAGAACCTCATCTGGAATTTGTGTCCCGGATCCGGCAGTTTCTGCTCTATATGCGCTTGCCTGGCCTGCTGCAAAAACCAACTCAGCTGTTCCAATTAAGTGTGATATCTTTTCCCTAACATGATATTCCTTTTCTATCCCATTGTATTCTGCTACTAAAGCTGCGGCGCTTGCTAAAATCTCAGACACAGCAGGTTTACAACCCGTATATGAGTGTCTATGGAAATGAGCAAACAAAAGGGCTAAAAATCCTGCAAATGCAGTTTGTCTTGGGTCACCTTTACCATCCAAGAAGACCCTTTCACGCGGCACAAAAACATCGTCAAAAATCGTATAAGATTCTGCATCCCCCATTTCAGCGATAGGTGCTTTTAAATGTTTTCTTTTAAATTGATTGGCTGGTCTTGTTAGGAGTTTCACACCTTCTGCATCAGCAGGAATTGCAAAAGATACAGCATATTCGTTGTCTTTGTCTGTCATAAACCTTGTAGGAACAACAATTATTTCATCGCTAACGGGTGCCGTTGTATTGTCTATCTTTGCACCCCTAACAATAATTCCATCGCTCCTACTTTCAACTATTCTCAAATACATATCTGGGTCTTTCTGTTCATGGGGTCTTTTAAGCCTATGCCCTTTAGGGTCTGTCTGAGCACAGTTTGCTGTTATATCGTTTTCTTGAAAGTATTTAAGATAATTTAAAAAATTTTTATAAGTATCTGTACCCAACATTTGGTCCATCTCATAGGTAACCACAGACAAGGCATTCATTGCATCTATGCCCATACATCTCATAATGCAGCCGCCAACCCTGTGTGCAAGCAATCTTGTCATCAACTGTTTCTTTATCAAATCTTCTTTCGTTTGGTGGATATGGGTAAATCTATTTATTTTTTCACCATTTAGATGTGATATAGCAGTGCATATACCATCATAATCTGGATCGTTAGCTCTATCGTATGTTTCTTTAATAACGTTAAGCTGCCCAGCTAATCTCTCATCGTCTCTACCTACTTTCTCTCCATTCATGTAGACATTTCTTCTCATTTTTTTAATTCTGTCAAAAAACTCATCAAAAGTTCTTACTGGCATCCTCTCCTCCCAAAAATTTAATATTTTATTTTAAGTGCCAACTTCATACCTTCTTTTTATATCACTTTATAACACAAAACTCAAGACAATATGTTATAC
>WFRG01000148.1 GCA_015486705.1 Hippea sp.
AGAGCATCTTGTGGACGGGGATCTATTTTCTGGTGATGAAATCGGTATAAAAATAGATCAAACTCTGACACAGGATGCTACTGGTACAATGGCAGATCTTCAGTTTGAACAGATGGGCATAAGCAGAGTAAAGACAGAGGTGTCGGTAAGTTACATCGACCACAAAACCATACAAATGGGTTTTGAGGATGCCGATGACCACACCTACTTGCAGACTTTTGCTGCAAAGTATGGCTTATACCTATCAAAAGCTGGAAACGGTAGCTGCCACCAAGTTCACATTGAAAGGGTAGGAAAACCTGGAAGAACACTTTTAGGTTCTGACTCCCACACACCAACAGGCGGTGGAATTGGTATGATAGCTATCGGCGCTGGTGGTTTGGACGTTGCCAGTGCAATGGCAGGCATGCCGTTCTATTTGCCAAGGCCTAAAATACTAGGAGTCAAACTCACAGGCAAATTAAGACCTTGGGTATCCGCAAAAGACGTAATACTAAAAGTATTACAGATTAAATCCACCAAAGGAAACGTAGGCTGGATTGTAGAATACTTTGGAGATGGTGTAAAAACATTGACAGTCCCAGAGAGAGGAACGATAACCAACATGGGTGCAGAGTTGGGTGTTACAACAAGCTTGTTTCCATCAGATGAACAAACAAAGAGATTTTTGGAAGCCCAAGGTAGAGGTGATCAGTGGATACCGCTTGAAGCTGATGCTGATGCAAACTACGACGAGATTATAGAAATCAACTTAAGCGAATTAGAGCCAATGATAGCTCTACCGCACAACCCAGATAACGTTGTTACAGTGAGGGAAGTTGAGGGCACACCTGTTGATCAGGTGATGATTGGTAGTTGTACAAACTCATCTTACAAAGATGGTAAAACAGTAGCAGAGATTGTTAAAGGAAAAACGGTCAATCCAAATGTAAGTTGCGGATATGCGCCAGGTTCAAAGCAGGTTTTAAGAATGCTTGCTGATGAAGGTGAACTTAGCCACATTATAGCTGCAGGCTTTAGGATATTAGAAAGTGCTTGTGGATTCTGTATCGGAGCAGGCCAAGCCCCAAGAAATAACGCTATATCAATTAGAACAAATAACAGGAACTTCTACGGCAGAAGTGGAACTGTTACAGCCAAAATACACCTCGTAAGTCCAGAAACTGCCGTAGCATGTGCGCTAACTGGTGTCATAACTGATCCAAGAGACCTAGAGACTAAAATGGGCGTTAAATATCCAAGTATAGACATACCGGAGAAATTCACAATAGACGACAGCATGCTTTTACCACCTGCCCCACCAGAGAAGGCAAGCTCTATTCAAATTTACAAAGGTCCAAACATTGTTGACCCTCCATCTGGAGATCCTATGCCAAAGGACTTAATCGGTGAGGTAACTGGGAAATTTGGAGATAAAATTACAACAGACGACATAATGCCAGCTGGAGATTTGTTAAAATACAGATCTAATGTTCCAAAATACTCACAATACGTATTTGTAAAGAGGGATCCTACATTTGCCTCAAGATGTCTTGAAAACAAGAAAATGGGCATATGGAATATAATAGTTGGTGGCGATAACTACGGACAGGGTTCATCAAGAGAGCACGCAGCTTTATGTCCTATGTATCTGGGCGTAAAAGCAGTAGTTGCAAAAGCTGTAGAAAGAATTCATAGGGCAAACTTAATAAACTTTGGCATAATACCACTGACATTCAAAAACCCAGACGACTATGACAAAATAGACCAGCATGACAGAATAAAAATATTAAATGTAAGAAAAGCCCTCATAGACGGAACTGGGGAGGTAACTCTATACAACGAAACAAAGGGCATATCCATACCTCTTGAGTATAAACTCACGGAAAGAGAAAGAAAAATATTGCTTGCAGGCGGAAAAATGAGACTTGCTAAAGACTTCCCAGGCAAAAGCTTTAATGAGATCAACTTTACTGAATAAAAAATTAGTATTAGGAGGAATAAAATGAAAAAAATCCTGTTTTATGTAGTAGAAAACCCAGATGAAACAATGAAAATCTACCATCTATTTTTAAACATCAAGGATTTAAGAAACAACGGTTATGATGTAAAGGTTGTTTTAGAAGGAGACGCAACAAAAATCCCCGCAAAGATGTCAGATAGTAGCCATTCTCTAAACGGACTTTACAAGGACATTAAGCCGTCTATAACAGCCGTATGTAAAGGGTGTGCAATAGCTACAAATTCATTGGATGCAGCGGAAAAAGAGGGCTTGCCTATAATCGGAGACCTTGATAATCACGTATCAACCGTTAAATACCTAAACGATGGATATCAGTTAGTAGTTGTTGGATAAAACAGACCTAACTCAATAAAAAACCTTAACCCCCGCTGGCCTTCCAACGGGGGTTTTTCTTTGTTCTCTTCTTACTCTACTTAAAAATCTTCTGAAGTTTATCATAAAGCAGCATAGCTGGATGTAAATTAATCGATTTTATACCCATAATGGTATTGAAGTCCGTTATATAATTCTCATAATCCTCTTTTCTCGACTCTATAAATTTCTTGACATCTCCATTAAATTCTTTCAATAGCCTTATAACGACCGTTATGCCTGCAAGTGTGTAATTTCTAATCATAGAGAATTGTGCCATCCTATCCCACTCGTTGGAAATATGTATAGATTTTATATAGTTCATTAAATCTTCGAGCCCAAAATATTTCCTAACCGTATCTATAGCTTCTGTAGCCGTTTTTATATCTTTCCCTAAAAGTTTTGCTATGTGATATGCAGGGATAAAAGTATCAACAAAATGTAGTCTTGCGATTCTCTTTGCAAGGTCTTCGTCAATCAACTTAGACAGCTCTTTAACTCTTTTGCTGTACGCATCGGCATAAAGACCTTCTTCTACACAACATTTATAATAATCGTTGAGCCATTTTCTTACTTCCTCTTCTTTTTTCGTATCAAGAGACACCCTATCCCTAAACATATACAATTCGTTAATGGTAAAGTTATTTATAGCATCAAACATATCAAGAGAAATAGCGTAAATATCCTTTTGATGGATCTTGTTCTCATACTCAAACAAACTGTTTCTCAAATTCAGTATATCCAAAACATCGTATGAGAATATCATAGATTCCATAATCTTAGGAAAATCTTGAGATGTCATCATGTAAATCTTAAGCAAACTCGTAGCTCCATTATTATTTATTATCAAATTTACAATAAATGTATATGCTATCTCTCTTCTCAATCTGTGTTTCACAATATAATCCCTATACTGTTTTCTTATTGTTGGCGGGAAATACATGGTAGTATACTGGTCTATTGTGTCATCACTAAACACATTGCTCTTCAAAAGCTCATCGTATATAAACATCTTATTTAAAGCCAGCATGACCGAGAGTTCTGGCCTCGTATAACCTATTCCTTTTGACATTCTAACAGATAGTTCTTTTCTATCTGGGAATGGATAGTCTTTCTTATGCAAAATTCCTTTCTGCACCAAAAAGTTATTGAGTTCAAAAAAGATATCAGGCTCGGATTTTGACCTTAACTCATCTAAGCTAACAGCAAAACTCTGCATATAATTGTGAGTTAAAACCCTATCTGTAACTTCATCCGTCAGACTCTCAAGCATCTTGTTACGTTCTTCTAAGTTCTTTAAAACACCCTCTTTCATCAACTGTCCAAGCAATATCTTTAAGTTAACCTCATGGTCAGACATATCCACACCTGCTGAATTATCCAAAGCATCTGTATTAAGCCTACCACCACGCAAAGCATACTCAATCCTTGCCTTCTGGGTTAGACCTAAATTTCCACCCTCTCCAACAATTTTAGCCCTAAGCTGGCTAGCATTAATTCTAACTGAATCATTTAGCCTATCGCCAACGCCCTCGTTTGTTTCATCTGATGCTTTAACATAGGTTCCTATACCGCCATTCCACAGTAAATCAACCTCCGATTGTAGAATGAGTTTAATAATCTCCTCTCCACTTAACTCATCTTCATCTGTTTGCAAAAATTCTTTTGCCTCTTTGGTTAATTTTATGGATTTTGCATATCTATCAGCTACAAAACCGCCTTTAGAGATCAGCTTTTTGTCGTAATGTTTCCACGTCAAACCCTCTTTAAAAAGCCTTTCTCTTTCTTTATAAGATGCTTCTGGGTCTGGGTTGGGATCTATAAAAATTTCTATATGATTAAATGCAGCCTTCAAAAGAATTTTGTCTGTATATAGCATCCCATTTCCAAAAACATCACCACTCATATCTCCAATTCCAGCAACAGTAAAGAGGTCTTTATAAACATCCTTACCCATTTCCCTAAAATGCCTCTTTACACACTCCCAAGCACCACGGGCTGTTATGCCTATCTCTTTGTGGTCATATCCGTGTTTACCTCCGCTTGCAAACGCATCTTTTAGCCAGAAACCGTACTCATTTTCACTAATCTCATTGGCCATGTCAGAAAACGTAGCGGTTCCCTTGTCTGCAGCAACAACAAGGTATGGGTCAAACTCGTCATAACAAACAACATCCTCAGGTCTAACTTCATTGTTGTTCTCATCTATATTATCAGTTACATCCAACATACCTCTCATTAGTGTTCTGTAAGCTTTTTTACCTATCTCAAGCATTTCGTTCCTGTCCTTTGCTGCAACCTTTACAATAAAGCCACCCTTAGAACCCACAGGCACAATAACGGCGTTCTTAACCATTTGTGTTTTCATCAATCCCAAAATTTCTAACCTAAAGTCATCTTTCCTATCGCTCCACCTAATACCACCGCGGGCAACCTTTCCACCTCTTAAGTGGCAACCTTCCATGAATGCTGAATGAACATAGATTTCATACATTGGCCTTGGAGATGGCATTGTGTGTATCTTATGAGAATCTATCTTTACGGAAATATAATGATACTTCTTATCCTTCTTATAGAAGTTTGTTCTAATTGCACTTTCTATAATATTGAAAAGTGAGTGCATTATTCTATATTCGTGTATATCGTTTATTTTCTCAAGTTCATCTTTAACAG
>WFRG01000149.1 GCA_015486705.1 Hippea sp.
AAATTATATTGATGTAGTGTCTGACAGTTACCAAGTGGTGAATTTTAGTAACGGGTTAAATATTGTGGTTAACAGTTTAAATTGTCCGGGGGTGGCGATAGAAAGGCTATCCAAAAAGTGGGCATACCTAAACACCTTAAAAAGCAAATTAGACAGCGTAAGTATATGTTTTGATAACAAATTTGTTCTGAAGTGGAAAAAAGGAGTTGGGAAGTGAGCGATGTTTTAAATGATGATATCGTTGTAGGGTTAGATATAGGAACTACCAAGGTGTGTGCCATAGTTGGCAAAAAGACACCAGAAGGTCAAATCAAAGTTATAGGGATTGGACAAACACCGTCCAAGGGCCTGCGCAAAGGCGTTGTAATAAACATTGATGAGGCTGTGCTATCAATTAGAAAAGCCGTAGCTTATGCAGAACGCATGAGCGGAGTTAAAATTGACAGCGTATACACCGGCATCGCTGGAGGACATATCAGGTCATACAACTCAAGTGGCGTTGTAGCAATAAAAAACTTAGAGGTTTCAGAATCCGATATAAGAAGGGTTGTAGATGCTGCAAAAGCGGTTATGATACCACCAGATAAAGAAATTATACACATTATACCCCAAGAGTTCATAGTTGATGATCAGCCTGGCATTAAGGATCCAAGAGGAATGAATGGCACAAGGCTTGAAGTAAGGGTTCATATTGTTACAGGCTCTGTTACTAATATCCAAAACATCATTAAATGTTGTAACAAAAGTGGGCTAAAAGTTAAAAACATAGTTTTACAACCTATAGCTTCAAGCTACTCTATTTTATTACCGGATGAGAAAGATTTAGGTGTTGGTTTAATAGATATTGGTGGAGGAACAACAGATGTAGCGGTATTTGCCTCAAATGCAATAAAGCACACATCTGTCATAGCCTTAGGTGGAGATCATGTCACAAACGATATAGCAATAGGACTTAGAACACCCTTTAAAGAAGCAGAAGAAATAAAGAAAAAATACGGATGTGCCTTATCAAGTATGATAGAAGAAGACGAGATTATAAAAATACCAGGTATAGGCGATAGAAAATCAAGGGAAATACCAAAAAAATTGTTGAGCGAAATAATAGAGCCAAGGATGGAAGAAATCTATTCGCTCGTAAAAAGCGAACTTGATAAAATGGGATTAATGCCACTTCTAGCAAGTGGAATAGTGATAACAGGTGGCACAGCGCTGATGTCTGGTTCAGCAGAGCTTGCAGAGAAAATGTTTGAGCTTCCAATAAGGCTGGGCAGGCCTCAAGGCATTATAGGTTTAAAAGACGCTGTTGATAATCCTATGTATGCTACTGGCGTGGGGCTTGTTATGTATGGTTTTCAAAAAGCTAAAGATGAAGAAGAACTTAATATAGATGAAAGAACATCGAGGGATGAAAGTAGCTTATTTTCTCTAATAGTTAAAAAGATGAAAAGCTGGGTTAAAGAAATGTTTTGATTTGGAGGCTTGAATAATGGCTAAGCAAGAAAAAAATGATTATTCTTCAGGAGCAGTTATAAAGGTTATAGGTGTAGGTGGAGGCGGCAGCAACGCAGTAAACACAATGGTTAATTATGGTATTAAAAATGTCGAGTTTATATCAGCAAACACTGACATTCAGGCTTTAAACGTATCTCTTGCAGAAACAAAAGTGCAACTTGGTAAGAAACTAACAAGGGGCTTGGGTGCTGGAAGCAATCCAGAAAAAGGCAAAAAGGCTGCCGAGGAAAGCATAGAAGAGATAGAATCTGTATTATCCGGTGCTGATATGGTGTTTATAGCAGCTGGAATGGGTGGTGGAACAGGAACAGGAGCTTCTCCCATTATAGCAAAAATTGCAAAAGATATTGGCGCTTTAACCATTGCTGTTGTTACAAAACCATTTGAAATGGAAGGAAAAACGAAAAAGGAGATAGCCATAAAGGGCATAAATGACCTTAAGGAAAATGTCGATAGCATAATCATAATACCAAACCAAAGGTTACTTGACATTTACAAAAACCTAACGCTGCTTGATGCGTTTAAAAAAGCTGATGATATACTGAGACAGGCAGTTCAAAGCATAGTAGAATTAATATACAAACAACCAGATTCTCAGATAATAATGAATATAGACTTCGCGGATGTAGAATCTGTAATGAAAGAGAAAGGTGTGGCTTTAATGGGAGTTGGTGAAGCGTCTGCAGAAGGCGGAGAAAACAGGGTTAGAAGGGCTACCGAGATGGCAATATCCAACCCTCTATTGGAAAACACATCTATAAAAGGAGCCAAAGGCATTTTAATGAACATAACTGCTGGAAAAAATTTCGGTATGGAAGAATTTAATGAGGCAACATCAATAATAGAAAAAAATATGAATGAAAAGGCACTTTTTAAGCATGGATTTGTCTTGGATGAAAGTTTGGGTGATAAGGTAAGAATAACTATAATTGCCACTGGGTTCTCAGATAATGTACCGCGTATATCACGAGAAAAGTTGATAAACAAACCCGAAAGCATAAACGAAATAACAAAAGTAACAGAAATTCCTATAGAAGACGAAAGAGACATACCTGCATACATTAGGAGACAGAGAAAAAAGGAGGAAAATTAGTTGCTTGAACACTACCTGACAGCAGGTTTAATATCTTATTTTTTGGGTAGTGTTCCATGTGGGTTTCTAATTGCAAAATACAAAGGCATAGATATAAAGAAGCACGGAAGCGGCAATATAGGCGCAACGAATGTTTACAGGGTAGTTGGTAAAAAAGAGGGCATTTTAACGCTAATTTTAGATGTCACAAAGGGTATCCTTCCAGTTTTAGTTTTCTCGTTAATCTTTCCTAAAGATGAATATATAAATATTGTTTCTGCTATTTTGGCCGTTTTAGGACATGATTTCAGTGTATTTTTGTTATTTAAAGGTGGAAAAGGCGTTGCAACTTCATATGGTGCTAGTTTACCTATAAACCCAACAGCTTCCCTTGCCGGAATGTTTGTATGGGTAAGTATTCTTCTAATAACAAAATATTCATCCTTGGCTGCACTGTTGTCTTTCTTTATTACCACCCTAATCGCTCTTTCGAGTCCTGATTACATTGTTAGGTTATATTTCTTGGTTTTGTATGTAATTATTATTTTTAAACATAGAGAAAACATAAAAAGGTTGTTTAAAAAAGAGGAAAGCAGAATAAAAATTTGAGATTTTCTAAATTATCTTGTATAAAGGGGCGGTAAGAGATGGCACTTAAAAAAAGGGAGATTGAGCTATTAACCGATAAAATAGCTGTGAACCTAATAAAAAGTGGGAATATAAAACTCAATAAGGATGCATCAATTCTGAAGAGTATAATACGCGATGTTTTAGAAGAAGATGTTCAGAAAGAAAGAGAAATAGATGCGAAAACTAAAAAATTGCTCGAACAATACTCAAACGAAATAGAGAAAGAGAAAGCTGATAGTTTAAAACTATTCTTAATGGCAAAAAGGAAAGTGGCAAAACAGGAAGGGTTTTTGCTATGAGGTATAGCGGAGCTCGTATAAGGTATCTGGCAAGGAAAATTGTTAAAAGGGCTATGGAAGAAGGCGTGTTTGAAATAATTAGTTCAGATAAAGCGGTAGTCAACGCTATCATGGAAACAATGGAGAAATACTTCTCCATAGAAGACGAGGTTTATGAAAAGGTGGTTGAAGACTTACAAAAACGCTCAAAAAAACTTATCCCAGGTAGTATGGAATGGGACGTGGCTTTTAACAAAGCATACGAAGAAGAAATGAGTAAAAGGCTTTTGAAATGAAAGCTGTTTTAGTTTTGGAAAATGGCTCAGTGTTTGAAGGTATATCGCTCGGAGTAAAAGGTACTGCAGTAGGAGAGGTTGTTTTCAATACAGCAATGAGCGGCTACCAGGAAATATTAACCGACCCATCCTACAAAGGTCAAATCGTTACAATGACATACCCAGAAATTGGGAATTATGGACTGAACTCCGACGATGAAGAATCAAATAAACCATATGTAGAGGGTTTTATTGTTAAAGAAGCATCTAAGGTAACATCCAATTTTAGGTCACAAAACTCTCTTGACAACTATCTAAGAGAACACTCCATAGTAGGGATAGAAAACATTGATACAAGGAAAATAACAAAACAAATAAGAGTAGAAGGTTCTTTAATTGGTGCTATATCAACAGAATCGGATACAGACACACTCAAGAGATTGGTAGCGGATTTCGAGATTGTTGGGAAAGATTTAGTTAAATATGTATCTACTAAGGAAGCATATACTTTTGGAAACGGAATTTTTAAATTTGGATTTGAAAATAGAAAAACAAAGAGAATTGTAGATAATAAAAGGGTAGTAGTTATAGATTTTGGCGTTAAAAGAAATATATTGAGATATCTAACAGAGGTAGGGTTTGAAGTAATTGTTGTTAATGCATACTCAACGTACGATTACATAAAAACTCTCGAGCCAAATGCTATTTTTTTATCTAACGGTCCTGGAGACCCAAGGGGTGTGGATGAAAAATGGATAGGAGAATATAGAAAAATTGTTGAGAGTTACCCAACATTTGGCATATGTTTTGGGCATCAAATAATACTCAGAGCTTTTGGGGTGAAAATTTATAAAATGAAATTTGGTCATCACGGAGGAAATCACCCAGTTGTAGATTTGGACACGGGAAAAGTATTTGTAACTGCACAAAATCACAATTACGCAGCAGATGAAAAAGATTCCCTTGAAAAGGGATTCAAAATAACGTATAAGAATCTTAATGATGGAAGTGTTGAGGGTGTTAAGCATGCGGCGTTACCAGTTATTTCAGTGCAGTATCATCCAGAGGCTTCACCAGGCCCTCACGATGCTGAATACCTATTTGAAAAGTTTGCAGCAATGACCTTGTAAAATAAATTTTTAAGGGGTGTAAAGTGAGAAAACAAAGAACCTTGAAAGAGCCAATAGAAGCTACAGGTATAGGTTTACATACAGGAAGAAAAGTTGAAATAAGGTTAGAACCAGCTGATGTTAATCAGGGAGTTGTTTTTTACAGAGCTGATAAAAACATTCGTATAGAGGCAAAAAATGAAAATGTGGTTGACACAACGTTAGCTACAACCTTAGGTAAAAACGGTGTTGTTATTAAGACAGTAGAACATCTATTAGCTGCTTTATATGGGTTACATGTAGATAATATTCTAATCACAGTTTGGGGAGATGAAGTTCCTATAATGGATGGGTCGTCAGCCCCATGGGTTTATCTATTGAAAACAACAGGAATTATAGAACAGAATGCATATAAAAAGGAAATAATTATAAAAAAGCCTGTAAAGATTAAAGAAGAGGGCAAATTTGCTGCTTTACTACCATCTCGTAATTTTGAAGTTAGCTGTTCTATACATTTTGACAACTCATTTATTGGTAAACAAAAATTATCTATAGAAATCAATGAAAACACATTTACAAAAGAGATTAGCAAAGCAAGAACATTTGGATTTACAAAGGATATAGAATACTTGCAAGCACATAACCTGGCATTAGGTGGAAGTTTGGACAATGCAATTGTAGTTGATGAGTATGGGATAATAAACGAAGACCCATTAAGATATAAAGATGAGTTTGTAAGACACAAGGTATTGGATGCGATTGGTGATCTCTCAATTATTGGCTACGACATTAAAGCAAAGTACCTGGCTTATAAGTCCGGCCACGACCTGAACAGAAAGCTTATATTGAAGCTATTTGAAGATAAGGACGCTTACGAGATAGTGGGAAATCCTCACAGGGAAAAGCTCGTAGGGTCGTTTGTCTGGTCGGCACTTGAGGGAGAAAAATAAAAGTTTACATAATGTAACTTATCGGAACTTGAATTTACATTGCAGGATGTTGTCCTAAACGACTTTGGTAGTTTCAAGGTTTACCAACCCAGTAAAGGTTATCATTTTTCATTTGAACCGTTTGTATTATCCAGGGATTTGAAATTTAAAGCACCCAAAAGGATTATCGACTTTGGTAGTGGCTGTGGGATTATTGCCATAATCTTATCGCTCAACAACCCAAACTCAGCCGTTTACGCCATCGAAAAAAATAAAGACTTGAGAGAGATTATAGAAAAAAACATAGAACTGAACGGTATTAGAAACGTGAAAGTTCTATCCTCAACAGATGTTTTGGAAACAAACAGTATTGATTACTTCATAACAAATCCGCCTTACTTCAAGCTCGGAAGCTTTAGACCATCAAAAAACTTCTTTGAAGAAAAATTTGAAACAGAAAGCCTGGATAAAATCGTCGGATACGCAAGAAAAATTCTAAAAAACAAAGGAACAATAAGGTTAAGCTTCCATCCGTCAAGGTTCATGGAACTAATCCAAGTGCTAAAAAACAACAATTTTGGCATAAAAACAATCCTACCTGCATACGGAAAGCTTAATAAAAAAGCCTCTTTTGTTGTGGTTGAGGCAAGTCTTTCTTCTCCATCACATGTGGAATTTAAACCACCAGTAATTTTGAACAAGCTATAAATCTTCTCACCCTTAAAAGTAGTACCTATAACCAGCCCAAATTTGATCCCCAGTTGAATCATAGAACTTTCCTAAAGAAACTGCATATTTGGTCTCTATCTTTCTGAGCTCTATAAATAGTTTGGTTAACTTTGTGGTGTTCATTTCAAGCATCAAGAAGGTTGTTTTTACGTGCTTTACCTCATTTTTGAGAAAGAATGAATTAGACGATCCTTTGTTTTTGAAGTACACAAAATCAAATCCCCCTGCAAACGCTAATCCTTTAGATAGTCTAAACTTACCTTCAATGTTATACGCATTCGATTCTCTTTTAATAAATTCACCGTTTTTATACAAATAAGAAAAAGTTTTCAGATTATTTCCTTCTATTCCAGAAACTCCACTCATACCTAGAGTATAAATATACTCCGATGCAACAGTTAAACCAAATGGGAAACTGAAATCCAAACCACAACCCAAAGTATAAGGATTTTCTTTGTGTTCCTCGTTGTCAAAATACAGATAAATCGGTTCTAACTCTGCAAATGTATACACCCTACCCACATTTATTGAATTTTGTCTAAAGATTAAAGATAGATTCAAAGCTATAGCTGGGATGTCAGTCCTTGATGAGTTGACACCACTGTCAGCTATCGTAGCACTACCCTTTTGATTGATATTCTTTCCTATAACCACACCGTTTTTGTTCGGTCTATACTCCAAAGATATACTTGGTTTGAACACCATATTACTGTAAAAGATTTCCTTTGAAAGCTTTATTTGATCAAATCTCTTACTTCCTTGAAAACCAGCAGGAAACGGCAGAAAACAGTAGGAAGAAAATGTATGTTCTTCTACAAGCGACCAATCCTTGCCAACTGTAACATAAAATCCATCTCCCAAATCTTGCCTAACAAAAGCAAGCATCAAATTGAAATTTTGTGGCCAAGAATCTAATGTGATATTAGCTTTAGTCTTTGTTAAAGGATTAAATATCTTAAAACCTATTCTTGCAAATGCCCTTGAATTTTGCTTCCATTTGGAGCTTAAAATTGCATTTTTGGGTGATACATAGGAAGTATTGCTCATTATTACCGTTTTTTTGGAATACGAATTTTCGTAGCTAAGCCATCCGTATACAGTTGCTCGAAACGGTTTTTTAATATACAACTCTCCAGCAAATGAAGAAAATTGCGTGAAAACCAATTCCAATAAACACTCAAAAACCAAAAATATCAGCATCATCTTTGGTTTTAAAGGCACAACAACCTCCCTATTGATTTTTAACGAAAGTCAATGTTTAAAATTTAAAATTAATCGATGCTGGTGGTATAATTTAAGGGATGCCCGCCAGATTTACACATATTGTTAAAGAATGCAAGCATTATAAAACTTAAAAAGGAAAAGAAAGTTAAAGGATAGCAAGACATATTAGGGTCCTCCTTTCCAAATTCCGGGAGGCGTAAATGTTTCCATTTACACCCTATCGGCCTATAAACCATGGCATTCAGCTTTAGGTTTATAGGCTCGGAGCCCTTATTGATTTATAGTTTAAAAAACTGAATCTTATGTGTCAAGAGTTAAAGTTGAGGAGGGTTTCTATTATGTCGTTTGCAATTTTAGACGGTGACAGAGAATATTTATCCCTCAAGATTTCTTGGCTACCATGCTCAATAAACATATCCGGAAGGGCAAAAATCTTTACGGGCACTTTGATGCCCTTATCATTCAAGTAACTCAGAACACCCTCTCCGAAACCGCCAAACCTAACATTTTCTTCAATCGTTATAACAAGATCGTAATTTGACAATTCATTCAGCATATCCTCATCCATTGGCTTCACAAACAAGCAGTCAACAACAGTAGAATTTATGGATTTTTTTTCTAAAATATCCGAAACATCGAGGGCTACAGAAACCATGTTACCTATAGCTAAAATAGCAACCATATCATTATTAGATTGCTTCAACACCTGCCACTTCCCAACCTTAATTTCCTCTGGATAAGGCAGATTAAACGTGTCAGGACACGCACCCCTCGGGTATCTGATTGCCATAGGATGATCTTTGTAATTAACGGCGAAGTCTAACAACATCTCCAATTCTTTACCGTCTCTCGGCGCTGCTATAACCATATTTGGCACAGGTCTCAAGTACGATATATCAAACACTCCTTGATGCGTCTCCCCGTCATCGCCGACAATGCCTGCCCTATCAATGGCAAAAACAACAGGCAAATTCTGAAGTGCAATGTCGTGGATAATCTGATCGTAGGCCCTCTGCAAGAATGTCGAGTAAATCGCAACAATAGGCTTAAAACCCTTGACAGCCAAACCACCCGCCATTGTAACGGCATGCTGCTCTGCTATTCCCACATCAAACACCCTCTCGGGGAACTCTTCCTTTACTTTTTGCAAACCTGTACCTATCAACATAGCCGCTGTAATGGCAACGACATTCTCATTTTTCTTCATGATATCCAAAACTTTATTGCCAAAAGCAGAAGAGCAGCTTGGTTTACTCTGAGACTTGATGGGCTCACCTGTCTCTATATCAAACTTGCCAATACCATGGAATAAAGAAGGGTTATCCTCAGCAGGTTTATACCCTTTGCCTTTATTCGTTACAACATGAACAACTATGGGACCTTTCAATTTTTTTACGTTTTCAAAAACCTTAACAAGATCTGGGATTTTATGTCCATTCAAAGGTCCAAAATATTTAAACCCAAGTTCTTCAAATAACAATCCAGGAGAGAAAAACTTCAAGGATTCTTCAATTTTCCTTGCTAATTTAAGTGTAGGCTGCTCTGGTAAAGGTAAACTATGTATAAGTCTCTCTATCTCGTCACGTAATTTATTATAAATCGGTCCACTCATTTTTTTGGAAAGATAAGCAGAAATAGATCCCAACGATGGGGATATAGACATACTATTATCATTTACAACCACAATAAGGTTTGTATCTAAATAGCCTGCGTTATCTAACCCTTCGTATGCAATACCACAAGATAAAGAACCATCGCCTATAACTGCAACAACCTTTTCGTCTCCACCTTCTAAATCCCTTGCTAAAGCCATACCTAATGCGGCCGAGATAGACGTACCAGCATGCCCTACGTTAAATGTGTCGTAAACACTCTCTTCCCTTTTAGGAAAACCACTTAAACCATTAAACTGACGAAGGGTGTTGAACTTATTTTTTCTTCCTGTAATAATCTTGTGGGCATAGGTTTGATGACCAACATCCCAAACTATTTTATCTTTTGGGGTATTAAAAACATAGTGAAGGGCCAAAGTAAGTTCTACAGCACCCAAGGAGGAGGCCAAATGCCCCCCCGTTTGGGAAACTGTTTTAATGATTAAATCTCTGATTTCCTCAGCCAGAGAATCTAATTCCTGTAAAGAAACCTCCCTCAAATCATTTGGGTTGTTTATATTCTCGAGCAAAACACTTTTACCTCTTCTTTTTAAGATATTCCTTTGCTAATTTAGCAGCTTGGCTATTAGGATACTGTTTAATCACCTTTTGCAATAGATAATTACCATCTATTTCATCTCCCATCTTGATAAAAGCAAGCCCCTCTTCAAACGTAGCCATTGGAACTTTGTCACATTTTTGATAAGTATTAACCAAGTAATCATAGTTAATTATGGCCTTATCATACTGACCTTTTTCATAATAAGACTCCGCGATATAAAAAATAGCATCTGGTATAAGCTTTGAATCTTTAAAATCATCTTTAAATTTTTTAAAGGCAGGTATCGCTTCATCGTATTTTTTTGACTTAAACAATTTTAATGCTCCATCAAAGGCTTTTTGGTCCTCAGATACAGAAGCACTTTGGTTTTTAGATACAACAGCCTTACTGTTATTGCCTAAGGAATTACCCGTGGTGTTAATCTTGCTATTATTAGGTAGTATCGGCTGAGTACCATTTTTAGGGCTCGGGTTTTTGTTAGGAGATTTGGGTGCAACAGCCTGAGATGCTGGCAATGAAGAATTTACAGTTGTATTTCTAAGCAAAAGCTGGTTGATCTGGTTTTGTATAGAATCCAACCTATGCTGTATATCGTCAAGCTCTCCCTTTATCTCACCATACTTAACCAAAAGATTATCAATCTTTAAATAAAGTTGGGCTTCTTGTTGTTGTAAAATCTTTATCTGTTGCTGGTTTTGTATAACTTTAGTTTCTAAAGCATAAGGATTTTCTTGGGCGTAAGCACTATAATATAAACAGCTAACCACCGAGAGTAAGAGAACAAGAGTAAGGAATTTTTTCATCTTTTACCTCTCTATTTGGATAGTATCACAAAGTGGTCCCTTCTGTTTTTAGCCCATGCGTACTCATTGTGAGCCGGGTCAAGTGGTCTACTCTTGCCGTATGATATTATAGAGATTCTGTCCGGACTGATGCCTTTTGAAACTAAGTATTGCTTAGCTGCCATAGCCCTCTTCCAACCAAGAACCAAGTTGTATTCCACTGTTCCTCTTTCGTCGCAATTACCCTCAATTCTAACCTTAATTGAAGGGTGTTTTTCCATGTACTGAGCCATCGCATTAAGAACGGCTGGCACATTTTGCTTTATTCCCCATTTGTCTATGCTGGTTAGATTGTACTTATCAAAGTTGAAATGGATATCTTGGAATATGGACTTTAACTGTTGCTCACTAATAGATGCGGTCTGAGGTTTTGCACTGCTTGTGACAGGCTTTTCCACTTTAACTTGTTTTGGAGCAGTCTTGACGTTGTTTTTGTGCATACACATACATCCGCTTGTTATAAATGCAGCAGCAGCGATGGCCGAAACAATAGCGCCTGTTTTCTTAATCATTTCTTCACCTCCAAATTACTTTATTATTACGAAGTGATCTCTTCTGTTTTTAGCCCATGCGTACTCATTGTGAGCTGGGTCAAGTGGTCTACTCTTGCCGTATGATATTATAGAGATTCTGTCCGGACTGATGCCTTTTGAAATGAGATAACTTTTGGCTGCCAAAGCTCTTTTCTCTCCTAAAGCCAGGTTATACTCTATCGTTCCTCTCTCGTCGCAATTGCCTTCAATCCTGAGTTTCACATCTGGATACTCTTTTAAAAAATTAGCAATTTTATCTAATATCTCAATTGGATTTTCATTTATGCCATATTCATTTATAGGCTGTAAACTGTAGCTATTGAATTTAAAATTGACATCAGAGGCTATTTGTGAAAATTGCTTATTCAATTCAGATATGCTCAAATTTTCATTTAATGTATTCACCTTTGGGTATTTTAAAGTTGTAGATGAAGGTTGCGGGTTAGATATGGTTTCAGCACTTGGAGTCTGCGCATTACCATTGGCGTTCCTTGTATATCTTGTAGATGAGCAACTCCAAAGAAAAACAGCTATCGAAAGCATCAAAACAAAACTCCATAACTTGCTCATTACCGTCTCCTTTCTTACTGTAACTTAGAACTTACACTCAAACCATTATATATCAACTTAGTCTCCATTGCAACAGAGACATGGCCATTGTTGGTATTAACTATATATATCACATTTTTATTACCAATCCTACCCGTCAAGACAATATAGCGAGAATCATAAGACCAGCATGGCGAGTCTAAGCTATAACCTTCCATAAGCGCCTTATCATTCGAGCTATCTATATTCATGATTTTTAGGTAAGAAACTCCATTATCTAGAGAAATATAAGCTATTTTTTTACCATCGGGCGAAATATCTGGTGATGAATTATATTTACCCTGAAAAGTCAATCTCTTTGCATCTGACATTGTATTTAGGTCTTTCATGTAAATCTGTGGATTACCATCCCTATTGGACACAAAAACCATCTTAGAAAAATCTGGAGTAAAGGACGGTGATACGTTAATGTATGGATTATTTGTAAGCTTCCTTAATACCCTACCCTTTTGATTTATAATATAAATGTTTGTGCTTCCAAATCTGTTAAAAGATATTGCAAAGTTATTCATATATCTAACGGCTGCTATACTTAAATTAGAAGCATTAAACAATTTAATTAACCTTCCACTGAAAATATTGAACAAAAATACAGCAGGTTTTCCATATCTATAGGACAAAAATGTAATTTCATCACTATCAACCCACTTTGGAAGCATATTAAAAGTATGCCAGTTAGTTATTCTAACGACATTCTGCCCATTAAAATCGCAAATGTAAATATCACTGGTTTTACCGTTCCCCAAGGCAAACACGATCTTACTCTCAAATGGTCCATAAGAGCCTGTAACATAACCTATTAGCAAATCTACTATTTTATCTGCTACCCAATTTAATGAGTATTTATCACTTGAAAAAGTTCTATCAATAACCACAGTATTTTTTAAAACATCCGTAATTTTTAAATTAACATAAATATTCTTGCCCTCCAACACAGCATTTCCGTAAATTACATAATCTATATTATCCAATCGCGCTATCCCATTAACCACGTTTTCCCTTGCTTCATAAGAAAAATGTTGCGAAACATCAGGTATAAATATGCCCGACATATCTAAATCTCTTTTCATTGTATTTATCAGCCTTTTAGATACAATTTCAGGTGTATTCTTTACAAAACCCCACAAGCCCACTTTAATTGGCTTGTACTGGGGATTGGATATTGTTATCTCAAACGTAGACGAATATGAAATATTGGTTATTAAAGCAAAAAATAGTAAGAACAAAACCTTTTTCATTCTTTTTCCCTACTGTCAAATGTAATTATAAAATCGACAACTCCTCCAGACAAAATTTCCTTAGGAGGAGGCGGAAATGGTTCACTTAATCTAATAGCGTTTATAACAGTACCATCAAAATAAGCATTCTGTGAACTTTTCACCATGTATAGCTT
>WFRG01000150.1 GCA_015486705.1 Hippea sp.
AGTTAGTAAAAAGCGAAGGTAATTACAACACATTAGAGACTGTTTTTAAAGATAAATCTGTAGAAAACTTAGAAGAAACGCTAACATATAAACCAAATGAAAAGAAAATTGTATTGGATAATGATAACAAGATCTCAAAATTGGTATTAACAAAAACTTCAGATAACATAACCATAATCAAAACCTTTACCTTTAGAAATAACATATATGCATTTGATTTCTCTGTTAAAGTTTTGAAAAACGGTAAACCCTTAAAAGAGGAATTTTCTATTTACGCAGGCCCAGACCTCGGAGATTTACAAAAGGAAAAATATTCACACCTAGGTGCAGTAGCTTTAGTCGATAATAATAAAATTGAAACAGATAAAAAGATAAAACCAGACATGGATATCCATTGGATAGCCCTTGAAAGCAAATACTTTTGTCTCGCCTTCTTGCCAAAAAACAGCAATTCCATTTTGGCAGGCTATACAAATCTAAATAACGGCAATTATGTCTATGTTAACCTAATCACGCCAACACAAATTGAAATCTATGCAGGTCCAAAAAGCAAGGAAACGATTGCATCTGTAGATCACCATTTGGATAAAATCATAAGATTTGGCATGTTTGGATTTATAGGCAAACCTTTATTGTACGTTCTTAACTGGCTTTACTTAATTTTTGGCAACTATGGAGTAGCAATAATAATTTTAACATTGATTATAAGACTGATTTTCTATCCCCTATCTTTTAAATCCTATAAATCAATGAGAGAAATGGCAAAATTACAGCCAAAATTGAAAGAACTGCAAGCAAAGTATAAAGGAAAGCCTGACCAGTTAAACAAGGCAACGATGGAGCTTTATAAAAAACACAAAGTAAACCCATTTGGTGGTTGTTTGCCAATAATTATACAAATTCCGGTATTTTTCGCTCTTTACAATGTTTTATTAAATGCTATCCAACTAAGAGGAGCTCCGTTTGTTTTTTGGATAACAGATTTAAGCTCAAAAGACCCATATTACATTCTGCCTATAATAATGGGTCTGACCATGTATGTACAGCAAAAACTCACTCCTGCAACAGGTGATCCAACACAACAAAAGATAATGATGTTCATGCCAATAATTTTCACATTTATGTTCATGGGCTTTCCATCTGGATTAGTTTTATATTGGACAACCAATAATGTTCTAACACTCCTTCAGCAACTAATAGATTCTCAGATTCTCAAAGCTCAAGAAAAAAAGCTAAAACAAAATGCTCAAAGATGATGATATAATAGCAGCCATTGCCTCTGGACAAGTAGAATCTGCTATAGGTGTAATAAGGGTATCAGGAAAGAACAGCCTAAAATTGCTACAGCAGATTTTCACAAAGAAACCACCCTATGAGCACAGAAGACTCTATTATGGTTTTATAAAAGACGAACTAGGTCATACACTGGATGAAGTAATCGTAGGAATATTCAAATCACCACAATCATATACAGGAGAAGACTCATTTGAGGTCTATTCTCATGGTGGATTGGTGGTTATGAACGCTATTCTAGATAGGATATTAAGCGAAGGAGCAAGACTTGCGGAACCCGGAGAGTTTACTAAAAGAGCATTTTTGAACGGAAAAATAGATTTAACTCAAGCAGAAGCTGTGGCAACAGTTATCAGCGCAAAAAGCAAAAGAGCTTTAAAGGTAGCTCAAAATCAATTGCAAGGTAATTTCTCAAAACAACTTTCCAAAATCAGAGATAAAATATTATACTTAATGGCTGAAAATGAGGTTAGAATCGACCATCCAGAAGAAGAATTAAGTCAACTGACAATTGATGATAGAACGGCAATCGTGAATGAAATAAAAATTAATCTTAGTCGCATCCTTAGAGCTACAGAATTCGGCGACCGTCTTTTTAAAGGATTAACCCTTGCAATAGTTGGTAAACCAAACGTTGGCAAATCTTCACTACTTAATCTAATTGTAGGTGAAGAAACGGCAATCGTTACAGATATTCCAGGAACGACACGCGACATAGTCAAAGAATCCTTCAATATAAAAGGCATACCGTTTTCAGTTTTAGACACAGCCGGTATTAGGCACACTGAGGACATTGTCGAAAAAATAGGGGTTAACCGAAGCATAGAGGCAATTAACAGGGCTGATATTATCTTAGCAGTCTTTGATGCCTCTCAAGCTTTAGACAAAGAAGACTTCAACCTTATTGATAGACTAAAAACTATAGAAAAGCCCGTAATCGCGGTTTTAAATAAGACAGACAAACCTATTGTGGCCAAGAAGCGAGATATACCTGTAGAAAGGATTATAAAAATCTCTTGTCTTACTGGAAATGGACTTAAAGAATTAGAAAACGAATTAGAAAATATTGCTTTAGGTAACTTTGATGACATGCAACTAATATCCTTAAACGCAACGCAAAAACAAGCCTTGAAGGGGGCTTTAAATATGTGTAACCAATTATCAAAAGATATAGAAAAAGATATCGACCCAGCCCTTGTTGGTGTAAATCTTTTATCCTTGGCTGACTATTTGGACGAAGTTATTGGTAAAATTACCAATGAAGATATGCTGGATGTAATGTTTAAACACTTTTGCATAGGAAAATAGATGTTTCACGTGAAACATTATGGAGTTGAAAGATGAGATATCCTAAAAATTATGACGTTATTGTAATAGGCGGAGGTCATGCAGGTATAGAAGCTTCACTAATTAACGCAAGATTGGGCTTAAATACCTTGCTTCTAACAATATCTTTAGACTCAATAGGCCAAATGAGTTGTAACCCAGCCATAGGAGGATTGGCAAAAGGACATCTTGTAAAAGAAGTTGACATATTAGGTGGAGAAATGGCCAGAAATATAGATGAAACTGGCCTTCAATTTAAAATTCTTAACAGAAGTAAAGGTCCTGCCGTTTGGTCGTCAAGAGCACAAGCAGATATGACAGCATACAGACTGAGGATGAAATATACTTTAGAAAAGCAAAAAAACTTAGACACAAAACAGGAAATGGTTGACGAAATATTGACAAACGGAAACAAAGTAGTAGGTGTGAGAACAAACTTAGGAAATGAGTATTTTTCAAATGCAATAGTAATAACAACAGGCACATTTATGAAAGGCAAAATATTTATTGGACTGAACACCTATTCTGCTGGCAGGGCTTGGGAGCCTCCGTCAGAGAGATTGTCAGATAGCCTAAAAAGTTTAGGATTAAAAATAGCAAGACTAAAAACAGGCACAACACCAAGATTGGATGCAAGGACAATAGACTTTGACTCCTTAACATTGCAACCGGGTGACGATGACCCAATACCGTTCTCTTTCAGGACAAAAGAACTCAATAGACCCAACGTGCCTTGCTATCTCACATACACAAACGAAAAGACGCACGAGATAATACTTAAAAACTTAGACCAATCACCACTCTACAGCGGAATAGTGGAATCAATGGGACCCAGATATTGTCCCTCTATAGAAGATAAGGTTGTTAAATTTTTCGAAAAAACACAGCATCAAATATTTTTAGAACCAGAAGATGAAAAATCCACAGAGATTTACGCAGACGGCCTGCATACATCTATGAGTTATGAGGTTCAACTGAATTTTTTAAGAAGCATCAAAGGACTGGAAAAAGTAGAAATAATGAGACCAGGTTATGCTATAGAATACGATTTTGTTGACCCAACCCAACTTAAACACACTTTAGAGACAAAAAAAATTAAAGGCTTATTCTTAGCTGGGCAAATCAATGGAACAAGTGGATATGAAGAGGCAGCAGCCCAAGGTATCGTAGCAGGAATAAATGCAGCTTTCTATTTGCTTGATAAAGAGCAGTTTGTATTGGGAAGAAATGAGGCATACACAGGGGTTCTCATAGACGATTTAGTAACAAAAGGAACAAAAGAACCATATAGAATGTTCACTTCAAGGGCAGAATATAGGCTAATCTTAAGAGAAGACAATACACATTTACGTCTTGCAGAGAAATCATTTAAAGCCGGGCTTTTAAACAAAGATGAATACGAAATGATACAAGAGCAAAAAATAAAGATAGAAGAAACAATAAAAAATCTAAAGAAAACATTTATTTTTCCCAACGAAGAAACTAACGAAAAGCTTAAAGAGTTAGGAACTGAAATAATTAAAACAAAAACCGACCTAGCCAAGCTTTTGAGAAGAACAGAGATGAACTACGACAAATTA
>WFRG01000151.1 GCA_015486705.1 Hippea sp.
AATAAAGGCAATATCTGGGGTGTTCAGTTTCACCCAGAGAAAAGCCAAAAAATTGGGCTTAGAGTTTTAGAGAACTTTTGTAAGATTTGTGAGGGAAAGTTATGATTGTTATACCCGCTATAGACTTAATGGATGGCAAGGCTGTTCGACTAATAAAGGGAAGAAAAGATAATGTAACGGTTTACAATGAAAACCCGCTTGAACTTATAGATTGGTTTAATTTGTTAGGTGTAAGGCGACTTCATGTTGTAGATTTGGATGCGGCTTTCAGTGGGGGTGAGAAGAATAATAGGAAGCTTATAAGGGAAATGGCAAGTGCAAGTAATTCCATGATAGAAGTTGGTGGTGGCATGAGAACATTTTCTGATGTTGAGGAAGTTTTGGATTGTGGCGTTGATAGGGTTATAATAGGAACAATGCCGATAAAGAACGAGGAAGAGTTCGTAAGGGTGGTTGGAAAGTTTAGAGATTTGGTAATAGTGGGTGTTGATGTTGAAAACGGCTTCGTTAAAGTATCCGGGTGGCAGGAGGATTCGCAATTAGAACATATCCAATTTTTGCTTAGAATGAAGGATATGGGTATAAAAGAAGCTATTGTTACGGATATTTCTCGTGATGGGACATTAGCAGGCGTAGATGCAGATTTTTACAAAAACATTGCCATGAAGACTGATATGAACATAATTGTCTCTGGAGGTATAAGGGATTTGGATGATGTTATATCCGTAAAAAAGTTGTCAAATTATGGTGTTAATGGTGTAATTATTGGAAAAGCTATTTATGAAAAAACGCTTGATTTAAAAGAGGCTTTAAAATTGCAAGATGATTAAAGTAACTGTTTTGGTTGAGAATACGGCCGTTAAGGCAAAACAAAGAGCAGAACACGGTCTTTCTATGCTTATTGAAAGGGATAGAGATGTTGTTTTGTTTGATGTAGGACAGACCGATGCCATCGTTCATAATGCCAAACTCATGGGCATTGATCTAACGCGGATTGAGAAGGTTATACTTTCTCATGGTCATTACGACCACGTTGGTGGTTTGAAGTACGTTTTGGATTATACGAAACCTAAAGTTTATGCCCATTCAGAGATATTCAGGAAGCGCTATTCGAAGCTGTCTGATGATGGAAATTTGAGATATATTGGCATTGAAGAGCGTGGGTTTTTTGAAAGCAAGGGTGTTAGGTTTGTTTTGAGCGAAGAACCTGTGGAAGTGATAAAAGGTGTTTATACGACTGGATTTGAGAATATGACAACGGATTTTGAAGAGGTGGACAGGAACTTTGTGTACGAGAAAGGTGTAGAGCTTGTAAAAGACAACGTTGAGGATGATATGAGTGTTGTTTTGGATACGAAGGATGGATTGTTTGTTCTATTTGGCTGCGCTCATAGGGGTATAATAAACATTATTTTGGATGTTGAAAAGAAATTTGGAAAAAAGGTTGTAGGTTTCGCTGGTGGAACGCACTTGGGTCCGGCATCCGAAAAACAGAGGGAAGAGACGATTAAGGCGCTTAAAGGCATGAACCTAAAGATGATGGGTCCGTCCCATTGCACGGGTATAAAGATGACTGCAAGACTTTACTGTGAATTTGGTGAAAAGGTGTTTTTTAACAATGTTGGTAATGTAATTGAACTTGAGTGAGGTGGGTTATGAATCACGTTGTCTTTGACGGCATTGAGGTCTATCCTTCAAAGGTTGTGTGTATAGCGAGAAATTACGTGGAGCACATTGAGGAGCTAAACAACAAACCTCCAGGAGAAATAGTTTTGTTTATAAAACCAAATAGCGCCATAAGCAAGGATTTGATGCTGCCAAATTTTGGCCAATGTCACTATGAAGGAGAGATTACGTTTATTGTTAAAAGTGGCAGGATGGTTGGTGTGGGCTTTGGCTTGGATCTGACTTTGAGGGATGTACAGAGCAGGTTGAAGGAGAAGGGTCTGCCGTGGGAGAAAGCAAAGGCGTTTGATGGTGCGGCAGTTTTCAGTGAGTTTGTTAGTTTTGATGGCAGTATGGATGAGTTGGGTATTGAGCTTTACATCAATGGTGGACTGAGGCAAAAGGGCGATGTGTCGCTTATGATACACAAACCATTGGAGATTTTTGAAGAAGCTAAAAAGTATTTTAGTTTCTATGACTATGACCTATTGATGACGGGTACTCCTAAGGGTGTCGGTGGATTTAGTGTCGGTGATGAGTTTATCGGAAGAATACTGTATAAAGGCGTTGTCTTGGTTGAGAAGAAGTGGGTGGTAAAATGAAAAAAGCAGTTTATATGTGCTTGCCCACTGTATTGGTTTTGGCTGTTTTGCTTTATCTGGCATCATTTTATTATAGGTACCATCAATTTCAAGTTTGGAAAGCACATCCAACAGTTTATTTTGTTGACAATTATCCTGCTATGACAACGCTTGATGCCTACTTTTGGTTGAGGTACGCAAAGGAAGACAGAAACGGCACCTATTATAAAACGGATAATGACACCTTAAGGGCGTATCCGACTACAACAAGTAAGCCCCATCCGGCTCCTCTGCTGAGCTCTATGATTAGCTGGTTTTCCTCGATATCTGGCAAATCGATTTATATGAGTGGTCTAATCTTGGTTTCTGTCCTTGCAGGTCTTTTTATTTTGCCTATGGCCTACTATTTTTGGTTGGCTGACATGCCCATTGCCGGTTTAACGGGTGCTTTTGTGGGCGCTTTTTCTTGGATGTATGCCATAAGGACGGCAATGGGGCGTGTTGACACCGACCTTTTGCAGTTGTTTTTCTTGTTTTCTGGTTCGTTGCTTATATTACTTGCCTCTGAGACAAAAAGTAACAGAAATAGACTTATCTATTCTGCCCTTTTGGG
>WFRG01000152.1 GCA_015486705.1 Hippea sp.
GTACATATATGTTTTTTACCTTAAGTTTGGACATATACAAAAAGTCATTCTTGCTTATTCTTTTGTTCTTTAAATCTTTAATATCTTGGACGCTTGTTAAGAATTCAAACTGAGGTATGAAATTTCTCTCAAAAACTATATGGATTTTGGTTCTATTATATTTAGGGGTTATTTGCTCTAATAAACTCAATATTACACCTAAGGCTCTTGTAGGATAAAAATAGTCTTCATTTTGGACAATTATATACAAATCATGTCCAGTTTGATTAACCAGTATGTTTCTAAAACCTTCAGTCTTTAAAGCCAGAGTTAACCTGCGCTCCAATGGATATTTGAAATAGGCCACAGGCTCAACGTAAGGAGGATAATAGATAGGGATAAACGGCTTACCTATGTTGAAGTTCATAGACAGATTCGCTGCAATTCTTCTGCCCCTTTGGTATGTAAGGTCTAGTTCTAACCACTTTTCTGGTTTCCACCTTATTCCAAAATTATAATGTGATTTCACAGGGTGTTTAAAGTATTTGCGGGTTGCTGGGTCTCTTTTTTGCTTGCTATATTCTATAGGGCTATACTCCATCATAAAAGCAAAACTATTTGTGGGTGCAAATTCAATACCCCAAAAGACTTTTGAATTTTTTATCCATTGCTTCGGGTGGTGCAACATTTCAAACTCAAAGGTGCTTTTGCTGCGCCCAAGCTGTTTTTTTCCATACCTACCATTTCCCATACCTATGGTGAAATCAAACGGCCATAGTTGTTTGCTAAACACCAAATACTGAGATGCATACAACCTCGTTCCGATTAAGTCGTTTCCTCCAATTGCAATGGCCGGTCTCCATTTACCTTCTGGAAATAGTTGATATTTAAAATCAATGTCCTTATCTTTATAGTTACCATAACTTTTATATTCGCTTCCAAAGCCACTGACCCCTATTATATCAGTAATCAAGCCGTTTAATTCTAATCCTTTGATAGGAGAAAACGTCCCATAGAACCTCCAATATGGATAAACAAAACTCGCACCAAACCTATATCTGTCAACCTTCATTACTCTTGCATTCGGTATGGTCATTAGGCCTGATATACCATAATTTGAAGGCAAATTAAAAGGGGAATCAGTTGCATATCCCAATTCCCCTAATAATGTAAAAAGCAGGATAAATAGAAAGAGTTTTTTCATATTAATACAATTTAAGAACAACACCTGTTGTAACAGCTATTTGCATTAGGATTTGAGTGATATCCTTGATATTTCTCAACCATGGTATAAATTGAACTTTTGTGGGGACAACGATAGTATCGCCTGGATCAATCTTGTTTTTCCTTGAGAATGCAGTAATTTCCCATCTGGACTTAAACGGATTCCATTTTACAGGTCCGGATGATACTTTGTATGCACTTCCGTCTATTTTCAGGACAAATACATTACTTTTATCTGCAAATTCAGAATATCCGCCCGCCATTTTTATATAGTCTTTCCAACTAAAATCAGGAGAGTAAACGAATGTAGATGGTGACATTACGGCTCCTACTACGCTTACCATATCCTTCTCTTTTGGTATTATTAATGTTGCGTTATTTTCCAATTCAATATCGTAAGGGGTGTTCTTCATCATTCTTACGGGAGCTAATCTAATAACGACCCTTCCCTTTGCCTTGAGTTTTTTGAGTGTATTAATGAAACTTTCTGCCATTAACATCTGACTCTTTGCAGATTGAGCCTCTTCTGGAGTAAGAGATTTTTGGGTTGTCTCACTCGCTGAAATAAATATCTGGGATTGAAGCTTCCTTACGAGTTCATTTAGAGCTTCCTGTTGAATCTTTCTAGCCGTGGGAGATAGATATTCGGCTCCTTCCAAATATGCATCTTTTTTGTATCCACCCGCCATTTGAATTAGATCGGACAGTCTTGCACCCTTTTTTAATGTGTAAACGCCCGGGAACTTAACCTCTCCTTTAATCGTAACGTTAACTACATCACCCCATCCGGGTATCTTTCTCACAAAGACTCTATCAAACGGCTTTAATGGTATATTGTTATTTGGGTCGTTTTCCATTGCTAGCTCTAAATTTATGTGTTTTCTGGATATTTCTACCAAAGATCCATTATCAAGTTGTTTGTAAGACACAACTTCGGCTTTTTTTAAGTATGCGTCTTCTTTTAAGCCGCCGGCTTCCATTATTAGGTCCCTTACCCTGAAGTTTTTGTTCCAACTTTTATACACACCAGGATGCCTGACCTCACCAAATATGTAGTATGATGGCTCTTGAGTGAACATGTAAATCGGGAAAATATAGATAGTGTCCCAAGGCATGAGGTTTATGTCAAATTTCCTTTCCAGCAGTTTATTTAAATTAAAGGGAATAAACTTGAATCTTCCTGTTTTTGGATTGTACCTTTTTATCAGCGCGTAGTTGAAGTACGTTTCGGGGAGCAAGTCATTAGTGGATTTGATCAGGTCGCTTAACTTAATGCCTGGATAGTATGAGTATGTTCCTGGATGAAGAACATTTCCTACCAACTGTATAGGGTTTATCGGTTGGGTTATGACTGAGAAGACTTTGACGATATCGCCATCTCTGACTTTAAAGTTGGTCATCTCTTTAGCATTGGAATAATTTATGTCCTCTACTACTTTCCATTTGTGGTTTTCGAATCTCACAACTTGAATTACCTGTGATAAAGCATTTGGAAGTAAGCCACCCGCCATTTTTATTACATCTTCAAGGCTGGTTGGGTTTTTTAGTTCATATATACCCGGTCTTCTGACATTGCCAGCTACACCCACAAGCGGTCCAACTAGCGGTACAAAAATCACGTCGTTATTCCTTAAAATCCAATCATGTGATCTGTCACCCTTCATTAGGACATTGTAAATATCCAATACGTCCACAACTTTGTTGTGCCTTTTTAACTCTATTCTCCTTAATGTTCCACGTGTTGTAGGTCCGCCGCAAGCCATTAGGGCATCCAATATAGTTGACATAGCAGGTAAGTTATATAACCCTGGCTTTTCTACCTCTCCTAAAACAAATACTTGAATTTGATGAAGACCGTTCAAGGTTATGGAAACATTGGTGCCTGTTATCCTTTTAGCCTGTTCTTCCAAAAAACTCTGCATTTTTCTATATGTCATGCCGGAGATCATCAATGGTCCTATGTATGGAAAAAATATCTTTCCGTCTGCACCTACCTTGAGGTTGTACTGTGCGTTTATTCTGCCCCACAGTATTACCTGAATCTCATCACCGGGCCCGATGACGTAGTTTGGAGGAACAGGTTGTATAAACAGAGGCTTACCTGGTTTTTGTATAAATAACGAATAACCGTAGGGTTTCAAATTTTTCAAAGAGACATTTAAAGCACCGGAGGAATTCTTAAGATATACACCAAACAAGCCACTTTTTTTATTGCCAGTTTTTATATTTAAAGAAGCATTGCTTGTAGATTTACTCTTGTTTGATTTCGCGTTGAGGTTAGACGTAGGACTGACATTCATCTCGTTTATTTGCTGAGTTTTTCCGCTTTTTAGCATCTCCAAGCCTTTTTGTATTTCCTCTGGTGTTAAATTCTGAAATTGAGGGTTACTTTGTATAACTTGTTCTAACTGTTGCTGAGAGACATTGGCAGGTAAATTACTGCTTCCTTCTGGCGAACCTTGACCAAAAGCCATTGATA
>WFRG01000153.1 GCA_015486705.1 Hippea sp.
GAGATCAAAAAATTGGACGAAAAGGGAATTATACACTCGATCCGCTCAAAAAGGGATCTTGATGAGGCACCAAGTGCCTATAAAGACATCAATGAGGTAATAAACAACCAGTTGGATCTGATTGAGCCGATTGTTGAATTGAAACCGCTGGCCGTTATCAAAGGCTAAAAGTTCAAAAGCTCACCGATAAACCCAATTAATGGCAGAGGTTTAACCTTACCTAAAATGGCGTTTAGTATACCGATCACGTTTATAACTAAAATAACAAAGCTTATTGTCTGGCAAACAATCGGGCTTTTAATAATGAAAAGGCAGAAGAATGCTACGATAACATTGACAATCAAAAGGCCCATGCCTTGCTTTACATGATAGACGGTGTAAGGGTTGTTCCTTTGGATTACAGCAGGTATGATCAAAAGCAAACCAAAGTATGAAAGCCAGGCTAAAGCCCTGCCCTTCTTTATGTATTCCTCAGGTATCTCGGTTTTATCATTCATCGTGACCGTTCAACACCAACCCTATCGCAAAACTCATAAATCGGGCATTTAGAACAATAAGGTGATACGGGTTTGCACAGGTTTTGTCCGAAGGGCACCAAAAGGTCGTTAAACTCAATCCAGTACTTCTTTGGCAGAATTTTTCTCAATGCAAATTCCGTTTCTTCAGGGTTTTTCGTTTTTACAAGCCCGAGGCGATTACTGATCCTATGTACGTGTATATCAACGCAAATTGCAGGTATGTTGTAGCCCTTGGCAAGGACAAGGTTTGCCGTCTTCCTGCCCACGTTTGGGAGTTTTAAAAGTTCATCCAAACTATCTGGCACTTTTCCTTTGTGCTGTTCTATAATGATTCTTGCTATTTTCTTCAAGTTTTTGGCCTTTGTCTTGTAAAAACCTACAGGGTAAATCAAGCGGGCAATCTCTTCCTCGGTTAGCCTATTCAATGCGTAGATGTTGGGTGCTTTCTCAAAGAGCCTGAGGGATGCATCGTGTGTTACGTCGTCTTTTGTCCTCAATGACAGAACGGTCGATACAAGCACCTTATACGGATCGTTGTCCTTCGCAACAAGCGTAACAACAGGCTCTTTAAACTGCCTGTATGCATCCCTCAAAAGCTCTACAACACGGTCTATGTCTTCTTTTTTCATAGTTTAGGATTGATCTTTATCTTAACTTCCTTCTTTAGCCTTGATATCAGCTTTTCCAAAGCCTCATCTTCCTTTTGGGCGAGAAGCTGTTGTTTTATACTCTTCTTTAACTTTTCAAATTCCTTTTCATCGAAGTTTTTATTCAAAACATCAAACACGTATAGCTTGCCCTTGTATTGACACAAACCCTTGTATCCCTTGCCTTTTGAAAAGATTGTGTCCATAACGTCTTCTTTGTAAGAGCATGGGAATTTATCAGATGGTGTGAACTTGCCCAACTTTTTAACTGTTTCAGCCTTCAACCCGAACTCTTTGCACAGTTTCTTGAAATCCACACCCTTGTCCAGTTTGTCTAAGAAATTCTTTGCCTTCTCCTTTGCAAGTTGCTCAGCCTTGAAATTTATGTAATCGTTTTTGACCTTATCTTTAACTACTTCAAACTTCGGTATGTACGATGGTTTCTTATCGATCATCTTGTAGATCAGGTATCCATCGTTTGAAAGATCTGGTCCTAACAGTGCGTCTTTACTTGAAAGAAGTGCATTTTGGATCATCTCTGATGTGAATGGGTCTTCGGGTTTTTTCAAACTCATATAATCGCTCTCTTTAACCTTCAACCCGTATTTCTTTGCTGCCTTATCAAACGTCAAATGGTGATCCCTTATGTCCACAAATATCTTGTCCGCAACGATAAACCACTTCTTCTTTGCCTCTGTTGTTTTTAGGTAGTCCTTTATCTGATCCTCTACCTTATCATAGGGTCTTTCAAATGGCTTCTTTATATCCTCAATCATGGCAATATGATAACCAAACTTTGTTTTAAATGGCTTGGATATCTCACCCTTTTTCATCTTTACAATGTGATTCCAAAAGCTTTCCAAAACCATGTCCTTCGTAACATACCCTAAATCTCCTCCCACACTTTTGGTGAAGTTGTCATCCGAAAATTTCTTAGCAGCCTCTTTGAACGTAATCTTCTTGTCTATTATTATCTTGTAGATCTTTTCAGCTTTATCTTCCAGTTGCTTGTCCGTCATATTGTCCTTTTTCGCAATCAATATATGTGCAACCCTTATTCTCAAAGGCACATAGAAGAACCTTGGATGGTCGTTGTAGAACTTCTTTGTCTCGTTATCCGTAATCTTTATATCCTTTTCAACGTAACTTAAAGGAACAGCTATGTATTTGAATTTAACCATTGTGGGCACGCGGTAGTCGTTCTTATGCTTGTTGTAGTAATTTCTAAGAGCAGGATCATTGACCTTTACAATATTTTTAAATTTAGCAGGGTCAAACTGGACAAACTCAATATCCACTGTAGTGTAGTTTTTCTCAAAGAAGCTTTTTACCTCTTGGTCTGTAACGCTTATATTTTTAAACAGCCTTGCCTTGAGCTTGTCAATGTATAGGCTTGTTTTTAGCGATTCCTCATAGTCTTTAGGATTGATGCCATTTGCTTTTAAAATGGCAAGGTACTTTTCTTTTGAAAATTTGCCGTTTAAGAAAAACACAGGGTTAGACTCTATGGCCTTTAAAACATCCTCTTCCGTCACTTTGATGCCCTCTTTTTTTGCTTCTTGAAGCAACAGAGCCCTCTGAACCAGCATATCTATGGTTTTCTGCTTAATATTGAGTTTCTTTAAGTCCTCATCCGTGAAGTTGCCACCTTTAAGTTGGGTCAAAAGCTGAACATAGAACTTATAGACGTTGTTGTAAGCCTTTTCGTATTCAGGGAAACTGATCTTTACGTCGCCAACTTGAATGGCAGTGTTACTGCCCATAGTAAACGGGCCTCTAACAAACAGATATGCACCGCCGATAATAAACGCAGCAGCCGCTATCCACAAAAAGATGGCGAATTTCCTTATATTCTTTCTCAAGAAGTCAAGCATGATCTACTACCTCCGTTTCTTTAAAAAACTAACGCGAATTATATAACCAAAACCATCTATATTCAAATAATACTGCACAGCCTCTTCATGGGCAGACCAACAACCGTCGTTAGATCGCCCCTAACCACCCTCATGAAACGGGTCGCCCTTTTCTGTATTGCATACCCCGCTGCTTTCCCCTTATACTCACCACTTTTTACGTATTCCCAAATTTCGTCATCGCTCAAGCGATCCATATAAACTATTGCCTCATCGACAAAGCTTATGCACCTGTTGTCCTTTAGCACCGTTACACCCGTTAGACACCTGTGGTATTTACCCGATAGCATCTTAAGTATAGCAAAGGTCTCTTCATCGTCCTTTGGCTTTCCTATGATTTTGCCGTCGAACTCTATAACCGTATCAGCACCAATAACCGTAATACCGTTCTTGTAAAACACAGATGCCTTTAAAAAACTTACCCTTAAAAGGTAATCTTCGACGCCCTCACCATCCAATCTTTTCTCGTCTATGTTGGCTTTCTTAAAGATTGCATTCCTCTTGCATTTTTTAAACAGTTTTCTGCGCGCCTCAGACTGCGTGGCAAGAATAATCATCCGAACACCTCTTTATTCAAGTTATCAACAACAAACCTGAAGTGCTCTATCCTCTCCAAAATTCCATCTTCATCCAAAAGGAACTCTAAAACCTTCAATGCCTCTTCATCTATCTTAGATGTCCTGTTGGCAATCCTCAATGCATTCAAAACTTTAAAGAAGTATAAATACGCTTCCTTTATCTCAGAGACGGGTATTAACTTTAACTTGCCAATCCTTTCGATAAGATCCAACGTGTTTTTCGAATACTCAATACATCCATTCTCAAAGCAAACAGCTTGAACCAAAAACTCTATATTTGTCAGGCAACCCTTAGAACTTTTTATATCCAAGCCCTTACCCTTGTTTTCCTCTATCTTTTTGAACATTGACCAAACCTCATCCTTACTTGGTGGATTGTTCAGAACAAAGTCTTTATAAACGTTTTCCAATTTCTCCTTTTCAAAGCCACAGTAAACGATTTTAGACTTTTGTGCTGCTTGCTTTTCCCAAGATGATGCCTCCTTTTCAAAGTACCTTTTCAAATACTCAATATCAACAACAACAGATCCCTTATCACCATAAGGTCTCAACCTTAAGTCCACATCGTACAGCCTTTTCAACTCCCGTGTAATCTTAACGACCAAGTTTTCGTAATTATAGGGCTCATCCTCACATACAAAAACAATATCAAGATCGCTACCAACAAAAAGTTCACCTGTGGTAAGCTTTCCATACCCGACAACGGCTATTTTCTTATCCTCGTCCATCCTTTCGCAGGTATTTTTGATAAACTCCAAAGCAAAATTCGTCGTGAACGTCAAGTCTCTGTGGTCATAATTGCCCGAAAGCAGCTTCAATGTAATTTCAAACTCTATCCTTTCCTTTTCATCTTTGGTAAGGCTATCGAACTTAAGCTTCGATGGGGTAAGTATCGTGTCCAACAGTTGAGGGTTTTTCGCAAGTTTCTCACCATAACCCAACGCCAAGACCTTGACAAAAAGCTTAAACAATTCCTTTGAATCAAAAATCGTATCCACGTACGATGGATTGATCTTGTTTAAACCAACGATAACTCGGTCAAAAAAGCCAAAACCCTTAACCATATCAAAGGCATGATCAAATATGCTTTGAATCCTCTCCTTATTGATGCCGTTTGCAGTGTACTTTTTCACCGCATCCACGATCAATTTCGAAATCTTCACGCTATCTTCAAAACCTAACTCCGTCAAGCAACCCTCGATATCATCCACAGAGCTGAATATAGGAAGACCAGAATTTTCCATGAAGATCCTTCTAAAAACGGTGTGAACAAATCTCGTATCCTGAACGTACCTTTCTACGAAATCATCAAAACCCATATCCAGTGTCTTTGACAAAAATTCAAGATCCTCTTTTTCGCACGGCAATCTCTGTGTCTGTTTTTCCTGTTTGAGCTGAAGTTTATGTTCGATCCTCCTAAAGAACATGTAAATGGATCTAAGCCTCAAAGCCTCATTGAGCAGACCCAAACGATATAGAATCTCTAGGCCCTTGCATGTGGAAACATGCCTCAAGGCCTCATTTTTTCCACCCAAAATCAGCTGAAAATAGTTGACTATGAACTCTATCTCCCTTATTCCGCCAACACCCTTTTTTACATCCTGGATCTCTTCAGGCAAAAAACAGTTTTTCTTTTCGAAGTTCTTGTGTATCTTAAACATCAAACCCCTGATCTCTTTGATGTATTCAATATCCAGCGATTTGGGAAAAACAAACGGTTCAACCAATTTGATAAAAGCTTCTCCTAATTTCATATCACCGGCAACGGGTCTTGCCTTGACAAGCGAAATCCTCTCCCACGGCTGGCCGAACGTGTAGTAGTAATTCTCATACTCATCCAAAGACATCGACAGCGGATGAGAAAAACCGCCGGGCCTCAAACGCGTATCAACACGGTATACAAAACCACCCTCCTTGTTTTCAGAGAGAATTGAAACAACCTGTGAAGCCAATCTATTGTAAAATTCTCCTTTGCTTTCATCCCTATGGACAAAGATCAGGTCAATATCGCTTGAGAAGTTCAACTCCCTGTTACCCAACTTTCCAAGACCAATTACACAAAGACCCTCTTTTTGCGGCTCTGTCTTTAGTTTTAGGTAAGCTATTTCAATGGCTATCTCAATCAGGGCATCCGCAATGTTGGACAATTCTTCCAAAACCTCTTCAAATGGACACGCATCTATGATTTCCCTCGTTGCAATGCGCAAGTACTCCCTTTTTCTAAAATGCTTGAGCAGATACTCTTTCTTTGCTATATTTGACGTTGAATTTATAAGCTTTTCTGCCTCTGTATAGTAATCCCTTTTACCCCTTTTGTTTGCAAGCGTCTCGTTTTCAATCAACCAAAAGAAATACTCCGGGTTGTTTACGAGAAAAACAGACAGCGTCTCAGATTGCGAGAATATGCCAAACAGGATCTCTCCAACAACC
>WFRG01000154.1 GCA_015486705.1 Hippea sp.
CTGGATCATCGGCGATTATGCGGGTAATAGTTCTGATTCTGGGACATTTAAATCTGTGTTCCTTGCAGAATACCTTCAACAATGGGTAAATCTTGTCTGGTCCAAGGTTTGGGTGTAAAGGATCTTGTCTAATCTGTTTGATTTTCTGACGGATTTCCAATGGCCACAATCTCCTTCTTTTGGCTCGAGGAGCGCGGGACTTCTCATTAAGTGCTTCAATCTTTCTCCCTCCTTTTTCCCATTGTTGTTGCCAAAGATAAAGAGTCGACCTTTTTACCGGAAAAGCGTCTAAGGTAGCCTCAAGGCCATGCTTTTCCCAGAATACTAATATTCTGGCCTTGTATTTGGCTTTTTCTGTAAGCATATACCGATATTTTAATCCATATTCATATAACCTGACAAATCCCTTAATACCGGTATATTTACAATGTATATGATGATAAAAAGGCATAGACTCTAAGGCCTGATAGAGTCCAATATGTATCTGGCGTTATGCAAGAGTAAAAAATTGATTCTTTCTATCTTGTTAAAGGCTGCAAAAGATGAGATACATAGGTAACACCTCTAAATTGCCAAATATGGTAAAATAGAGGTAAATAAATTAACAACCTAATGTATCTCATTTATGAAACAGCGTAACACAAATTCTTTAAAATGGCTATTTAATACTAAATGGCTAGACATTTCTCTTTTAAAACCCCTCAAACTCCTTAATGAGCATGAGCGTTGGAGAAAGGTAGCCAAGATTCTTAAAATATCTAGAGAGGCAAGGCTAAGGTTAGAATGGATAATCTATTACTACTCTGGCTACACAGCTAGCCAAACAACACGACATTTTGGCATCAGCAGAAAAACTTTCTACAAATGGTATGCTGAGTTTGACAAAGACAATCTTTATAGCCTTTATCGTTTAGAAGATAAGTCCAGGGCGCCTCATCATGTCAGGCAAAGAGAGATTACGCCATCGCAAGAATTAAAGATTGTTAAACTTAGAAAAAAGAGAATTAGATATGGTAAAATGAAGCTTAAAAAACTTTATCAAGAAGAATATGGCGAGACGATTAGTTCGTGGAAGATTCAAAGGGTCATAGAAGCAAGAAAACTCTACTACAACCCCGTAAAAACAGCTAAAATAGCCAGAAAAAGGAAGAAAGCACAGAAGAAGAAAAGAATCACCGAGCTTAAATTAAACAAGCTACCAAGATACAAACAAAAAGCCGGTTATATTATCTGTCTTGATGTTATTGTCATCTATTGGAATGGCCTAAAAAGATACATTTTTACTGCTATAGACAAATATGGCAAAATTGCTTTCGCTCGAATGTACAAAACTAAAAGTTCTCTTAATGCCAGTGATTTTCTCTATCGTTTACATTATCTCCTGGACGGTCAAATACCTAGGGTGGGTCATGACAATGGCACTGAGTTTCAAGGACATTTTACCAAGGCTTGTCAGAAGCTAAAAATTGAGCAATACTATAGTCGACCGCGAACGCCAAAAGATAATCCTAACAGTGAAAGATTTAACCAAACCCTACAAAAAGAATTTCTTGAACTGGGTAATTTTCATCCCGATCCCAAGATATTTAATCAACGATTAACCGAATGGCTCATAGAATACAATTTTAGAAGGCCTCATGAGGCGTTGGGATATGAGACGCCCATGGAGTTTAACAAAGTGTTACCTATGTGCTCATCTTGTACATTTTCTTGATTTAATTATGATTTTGTGGTAGATTTAAGGTGGAGTTGGACTTTTATATATAGTTGGCGAGAAAATAAATTTATGTTTTTTGAGAGGCCCTCGTGGTGAAATGGATATCACTACGGTCTTCGGAACCGTCGTTAGGGGTTCGAATCCTCTCGAGGGCAGTTGTGCCCCTATAGCTCAATGGTAGAGCAGCTGCCTCTTAAGCAGAGGACCTAGGTTCGATTCCTAGTGGGGGCATTTAAATCAGATTATGAATTATGTTTTCATGACTCAATGGTAGATCCGCCAGCCGGTCAGCCAGCAGAAGGACAAGCTACCTTGAAACAAAAAGCCTAAGTAAGGATTTTCGGAGCAAAGTGGGGTCATCCCTATAACAG
>WFRG01000155.1 GCA_015486705.1 Hippea sp.
AGATCCAAAAAAATCAGACAATCTGGGTTAAACTCATAAAAGACGATCGAGAGATCAGAATCCTCAAACAGACAACCGTACAACCTGGATCATCCCTTAAACTAAAGATAAAAAAACAAAACGAGAGGATCTACTTCTATTGTAATCACCCAAACGGTCAATACTTAGCACCAATAATAGACATGCCAAAGGGCTCAAGGGTCAGTTTTCAAATCTATACAACACTAAGAAACGGCAAGCTAAAGACCGTTGTAAATTACAACAGAAGCCTTGAAGCCCAATACACAAACAACTTCCTTTTGTTGGATTATCCACAGGCAACTGGCATGTATTTATGCTCAATTGAAGTAGAATCTAAAAAAATGCCAGCAGAGATTGGCTTTAGTCTAAAGGATTTGTCCAGTTTGCCCAAACTAAACAACTCAGATAAGTTGGGTGGAATACTGTTGAAAAACATACCGTATGGAAGCGCCAAGGTGAGCCCTGAGATAGGTGAGGATATTTACCATCCTTCATTCACCGAAAAAGACCTAATCGGTGATTCAACACCCAGCGGCGATGCCGTTTTCTGGCTTCCCTCGGGCTTGTGGCAGTTGGATGTTGATCCAGCCACATCAGGTCAAACAAACATAAAAAACCTCAAGGCGCACTTTATTCCCGTTTACGGTGGATACATGACCGTGGTCAACTGGCCTGAGCAGTTGCTCAAACTGTTTGAAGAGCCAAACTCCTTAAAGCTTTCAATAATAAGTAAAAAAATCGGCAAAGACAGAGGCTCTGTTGATGTAACGCTTCTAAACTATAAAGACAACAGTACGCCAAATAAAAGCAACTTTTCGATCTATGAGTCAGGCATTGAGGATAAGGTTCTATCCGTTGAAAGAATAAAGAGTCCTCCAGATGTTGTTATCCTCCTTGATAGTTCAGGCTCGATGAGAAGATCTATGAAAAAGGCAAGGGCATCCACAGCCGAATTCATAAAGGGATTGCCCAAAAACAGCAAGGTCTGGCTCATTGAGTTTAACTCAACGGTTAAGGTACTTTCAAACACCGACAAGAGGTCTGCCCTAAAGAGCCTAAAAAAGGTCAAAGCAAGGGGCGCAACGGCCCTATACGATGCCATATTAACGGGATTGGAGATACTGTCTCATTCAAATAGACCAACATTGATAGTCTTTACCGACGGCAAGGACTCAAATTACAACGACACAAAACGTCAGAGCAAGGCTACACAGAAGCAGTTGATGGAAACAATAAAGAACAGCAATGTGCCTATTTTCACCATAGGGTTTGGAAAAAGCCCCGATGTGTCCCTCTTAAGCAGAATAGCATCTCTAACCAAGGCCCAATTCTATCCAGCAAGGGATCCAAAAGCGTTGAAAATGGTGTTTAGAAGCATCAACGAGAATTTAGGTCATCAATGGCGGGTAAAGTTCTTAAGACCGACATCCAAAGGCCCATCCATCAAACCGGTCATAGCCATGATGATAGACAACTCAGGCTCTATGGAGGAGGAAATAGAACAGATCAGGCAGATACTTGCAGGCTTTATTAAAGATCTGCCCGAGGGCTTTTTGGTTCAGATATTCACATTCAGCAACAGCGTGGATGTAAGGCAGGTGCTGACAACGGATAAGGCAAGTCTTATAAGGGGTATTTCCCAGATGAAGGCGTTATCCGGCACAAACACCATACTGGCGGTAAAGGAAGCATACCGATTCCTGCACTCCATACCATCAAAGAATAGATATTTGGTCTATCTGACGGATGAGGCGATCGAGGTGGAGGATGACGAGAGGGCAAAGTTTGAAACATACCTAAAAAAGCTCAAAGACGACGGTGTTAAATCCATCTGGATTGGAATGGTTGACAAAAACAAGGCAAAGCCGTTTGAAAGAGTTTCAAGGCTATCGGATGGCACATACATAATAGCCCCAACGCCAGAAAAGATAAAGGAGTCGCTTATTGAGCTGTCCAGGCAGCTTAGGGATGTCAAATCATCGGATGCCCACCTTTTAAAGGTTGTGTACAAAAACACAGACAAATACGGCAGAATAAAGATGGCCTATGATTCTATTCTGATCAACAACAAACTAAATGTAAACACAAAAGATAGCAAAACACTGGAGGGTATAACCTTCAAAAAGGGCGAAAAGCTAAAGCCCTACAGCGGCGAGATATCCAAATTCTTAAGTGGTGATGACATCATAAACAAGCAGGTGAAAATTATAAAGCGTATCCCACTTAATGTTTCATCATCCAACAAAGCAGTGAAAATTACTATAAAAGAAGCGGTGTTTTTGGACAAATTGAGGGGCGTTGAGGCCCCTTCAGGCAAGAGGTTTATGGCATTGATTGTACAATTTAAAAACATTTTAAAACCCCAAGAGGTTGTGGTTTATCCAAACGGTTCGTCCCACCCAGCAAGCTGGGTTGCCCAGACAAGCTCATCCAATGCAAGAATAGAAAAGAAGATCCCGGATTACCTCATACCAAACGCCAAATTACATCTATTCTTAAGGTGGAACAACAAACAGAGTTTCCCTGTATCTGATGCCACCTATCTTGCGCAGACACCCCTGATCTTGCCCAATGAAAACGAGATATACATAAGACCAAACAAGGCGGTGGAGGGTGCGTTGATCTTCGTTGTCCCTAATGAGTTTATGAGGCAGAGCTCACTTCATTTATACGATGTAGCTTACGGCCATATAGACATACCCATATCGGGCATAATCAAGATAACAAAGGAAAAGATAGAAAAGCTCCCAAAAGAGAAGCCAAAGAAGCTATCGAACACATTCTCCATAAAAATAGAGGGATTTAAGGATAAAAAGAAGATCTCAACGCTTGAGGCAGACGATAATGAACTCTTCAGGGTAATACACGCCACGCTCATATCCAAAATCCAGGCACACCTATCCTTAGACTCAAGCAAAAGGTTCTATCTTGCCATTAGCACATCCAAAGGGGATTTCTTCTTCAAGATGCACCCCATTACAAACAAAATTCCGTTCGGCTTTTACAAATCACAGCTGATTACCCCGGGCTCCTTTAACGCCATATCCATGGTATTTGAGATACCCAAGGTCTTAAAAGATAATCCGGCAAAGCTGGTGATTGACCTTAAGGGCTCGCCTGTTGAGATACCCATAATAAAAAGACAAAAAGGCACGGCAAAGCCTATAACTGTTTCAAGGGCTAAGGGAATAGAGCTTCTCATAAATGGTCTCTATACAGCCCAGAGCGACGATTACATAAAGAAGGGATCCCTGATTGTGGATTTAACGCTTAAGGATAAGCTTGATAACTATTCAACCATGGTTGAGGACTTTTTAGCCTTAAAGCTAAACGAAGAGGCACGCTTAAAATTCAAAAACTTATCGCTAAAAAACGAAAGTGCCGTCATAATGGGAAAGGGGCTTGCAAACTTTGGTTATAACAGGGCAAAGTTCATACTCGGTGATGTCAACATAGACTATCAATACAACTACACCACAACCATAAGACCCAAACTTGTCGTGCTTAACGGCCAGTCAAGAAGGGTCTTGGTCATTTTTAACCTGCCAAATCAAACAAAGCCCCAGGACTTTATACTATTCTCCGATATCTTCAAGGATCTCAATCTAAACATAACCACAACCAAACCGTTTGAGGAATACGGGCTTTTGGTTAAAGAGAACACATATGAAGAGGATTCTGACTTTGAAGAAAAGCTCGATGAAGCCATAAGCAGGCTAACCCAGATACGACTCGCAGGCGGTTTTGTAAAACCGGGAAGCATTAAAGCGCCCCAGGTGAGCTTAGACGGCTCAAATCCTAAAGGATTCAACATACCAACACCGTCTATAGTGTCCTGGGGGGCAAAGAAATGGGGCAGGATCAAGACGCTTGAGGATTTGAAAAGAACAATATCCGACATGGAGCTTAAACCATCTGAACTAAGGGCTTGGGAGGTGATATACTCCAAAGAGGCCTCACTTACACAGAACTGGATCACACAAAACGGCATAGCCTACATGACAGAGGCACTCCTAAACGGCATGGGGTACTCCTCAAAGAGACTAACTGTGAGCTTATCTGAAAAAGGGAAAGAGCAGATTAAAGGGTTCTTTAAAGGATACAATACAGACATATTCGAGCTACCGGCTATTTCATATCAAGACGATAAAGGAGAAAACCACACACTTGTGCTTCCGTTCTTCAAGGAAGCGTGGCAGATGAAGAATGCAATAGAGAACATTGAAGAAGCTGACTATTCTTACCCCCAAGCCTCGGTTGAGGTTAGCATTACTGCCCTGCCTGCAACATCATCGGCTATAAAGGCGTTTACCGACATGGGCAATGCCCTCGTTCCAGGAGAGAATGAGACAACAGAAACAATAACGCTATTTAGCAAAAAGCTTCCACTAAAGGATCTGAGTATGGGATTTTTGGATATAGGTTTTGTGCAAACGATAGACTCGGGTAAGGGCAGGATAATAAAGGCCATATTGGATGGTGTCTGCGGCAGGTATGTATCGGAAGAATCACTTGAGCTTTCAAAATACATACCGCTATCCGTCAATATCACCATATATTCGAATTCTGAGAAATACACAACGACACGGTGGCTAAAGAAGGGTCAATGGCCAACGGATCTGTTCTTTGTGCTGGCTATAAATTACCCGTCTATGACAAAGGAGGCACTCAAATATACCAATCAGCAATGGATGAATAAATACAAGCACTCGAATGACCCAAACACCATCTCTTCCTTGCGCTGGTTGGGTAGGGGTATAATAACGAGGTTTATAGGGGCACAGAGCCTGTTCGAAGACTCCCTATCAAAGAAACTCAACTTAAAAATAAAAAGAACCACATCCACTCGAGTCATTGTTGTAAGCTTCAGGGTAACCAAGGATTCAAAATCACCAACAACATCCCTGGACCTGGTTAATGTCTATCCTCAAATAGAAGGAGGCGATCGTTCAAAGAGTGCATTCAACATCATTTCAGGTATCTATTACACCAATTTGGAGAAGTTTGCCAATCCTGGAGGGTTTGATGTGTTTGACCTATGGAGTCTTTTACCGAACGACACAAAGATCGTGCTTTTATCCCCTCAGGATGCTGAAGGCCTGGCAGAAGAGCTAAAAAGGCAAAACTATCCTGGATGGATGGTAAAACATATAAAGGATACTCAAAATTACCTGCTATTCCCGTCAAAACCGTTAAATATCGGAGGTTATCTAAAGACCGCCTGGCTTGAGATAGACCCACAAACCTACAGAGTGTATTCATATTTTGATACAGGAGAAAGGGGTAGCATATCAGAAAGCGCCGTTATAAACGAGAATGTCGCAGCTATGGTGGATTATCTGGTGGGCTTCTGGATGGGTGTTCAGACATCGGTTTGGTCTGTGGCCAGTTTCTCCTTAGAGTTGGATAACTGGGAAGACATAAAAACCCAAGCCCACGCCTTTGCCAGGATGTTAGGAGACTATTTGCAGGCTGTGCTTGAATCAAAAGAGAGGCTATCATCTATGGATTGGCAGAAATTGCAAAAGATAGCCCAGGGCAAATATGCAGAGGCATATGGCATAGAAAAGGCTCAATACGGAGGCTTTGATAAAAACAAATTGGTCGAAGGCATAAAAAAGGATGCCCAAAGCAGGGGTTGGCAATCAAGCGATATTCAGGATATTTTAAAGAAGGGGAATCTAAAGGATATGGCAAAAGAAACCGAGGGAAAATTCAGAAGCAAGTACGGTGGATTTGTAAACGGCTTCAAAGACGGCGTGGAATTTTATTTCAAATAAAAAAGGGAGCCTTTGGCTCCCTTATGCTTTAATTGTGGATAGGCATATGCCTGATGTTGATTTTCTTTAGCCTCAAGTTTGGTAGATTTACCTTAACCCTTCCGATGCTTTTTATATAAAGAGTTCTTCTGTGTTGCCACTTTACCGCACCTGGACTCATTGTGCCGTATGTTCTCATTATGCGTTTCCTTAGAATTATAGGCTTGTTGTAGAAGAATGCCACAAGCTGTGCAGGAACAGTTGGCCTCTTTGGCGGTCTCCATTTATTTGCTTGAAGATCTTGAACAGATAAAAGATCCAACTCGACCTGCTTAAATCCTATCTCCTTACAGGTAAGCCTGTCGTCGCTTCCCTTTCTGTCTGCTTCACAAACGATGTAATCCAATACGCCTTTACCATTTGCAAATGTCTGATCACCCCTTGGACCCCTTCCCGTCATTTCGTCTATATATCCGTTTGCCGTTGACCTTCTTGTCTTGAAGCCCAATCTGGCAAAATACGGAGCTGCCGGCGGTATGTTTCTAACTATTGGTGTTTTTATGCCGCCTGTTGCCTTGTTGTATGTGCAGTATTTGAGGTTTGATTCGACCCTAACGCCGTATGCAAATGGATTGTCCAAGTCAAAGATCGGTGCCTTGACAAACAGTCCCCAAGCAGACTCACCCTTCATCCTTGCCTCTATTGGGAAACCCTTTGAGCGTGGTCTTTTCCATTCAATTCTTGCAAGTGATAGTTGAGCCTTCAATAGCCTTCCGTCTGGCATTATCCTCATGACTACAACGATCCTCATTTTGCTTTTTCCGCCGCCGCCCTCTGAATCTCCGTGAACCCTCTGTTGGATCTTCTGAATGCCACTGGTGATGTTGGAGAATGCGTCCTTTGGCAGCCTGATTGGTGTCTTACAATTGCTTAGGTATTTCTGGGGCAAAACAGCGTCCCATTCATCTATAAAGTTTCTGTATCGCTCATAGTATTTTGCGAGCCTCTCACACTTCTTTGTGAAATGTTTATTACACTGCTTTGTGGCCTTGAGTAGTTTATCAAACTCTTTTTGCCATGTGTCCCTGTATGCCCTGACATAGCTTATGTGTTTTTTTCTGATATTCGGGTTGGTGCCTAAGGCAAACAGTTCTTGCGTCTCCCTGCTGATGACATAGTTTGCATCCTCTATGCCGGATTTTAGATCCCACAGCGATGTTATGAGTGTTGCCATGTATGTCTCTTTTGTGTTCTGGTTTAGAGGATTTTGCAAAGGATAATTGGGCAGGATACTGTAAGAGGCGATTATGTATTTAACCGTTTTGGTCTCTCCGTTTGTTGTGTGGAACTTTTTGTAATACTCAACCAACTCCTCTATGTTTGTGGGGTTTAGCATGGATGAGCCTGTTGAGTAGGTGTTTACCTCAATTTGCGATGATCCAAAGGATTTCTCCAACGCCGTTGCCAGTTTAGTACCCATGCTGGCATTGCCCCATGCGCCCTTGGCTGAAACATTCAGTTCGTTGGCAAACTTCGTCCAGCTCTTCAGTGTCTGCTTCTTTATCGTTGCCGTTCCTAAAAACTCTCTTCCCTCTTGAATGCCTATTACGAATGCATCACCGCATTTTTGCCTGAATTCACCCATTTTGCCCTCTCTAACCAATTGAGCAAATTCGGGTTTCAAACTGACAGTGCCCAGATCCAGAAATATGGGTTTTTTGTAATCCAAAACGCCCGCATAGAGGGATTGATTGAATGTGCAGGTTTTTGTACCTTGAACGAGGTTGAGTTTGTCCGATGCCTTGTATGTGGTTGCACCCAAGATCTTAAGCGACGCATCGACGCTCAACTTTAGATCGTCCTTAACCTCTGATGTGGATTGGGCAAACTTGAAGAATGAGTGATAATAGGGAGACCCACTTTTGAGTGTGGAATTCCTGTCATAGGTTACACATATACTCTTAAAGCTCTGCCTGTGTGTGTCATACCCCCAGCCGTAATTTACAGGCATTGACCCTGTGGGTTCAACAGTGGGAAACTCGACCACTTCGGCCCTTGCCAAAAAGGCAAAGAGCGTAAAGACCGTCAAAAAGAGAAAAAAACGCCTCACTTTCATAAAAACCTCCAAGTTTCTTTTGGTCAGGTTAATAAAATTCCCCGAGATTAATTAAGGTATATATAACATAATTCTAATAGATCGTCAAACAATTTAATATGAGACAACTGCAGCTTTATATGTTCTTGACAGAGTTTAAGGGGTTAAGTATGCTAAGAGGCATGAAATTCGTAATTAAGCGCATTTTGAGATTTTTTATTTTTTTGCTAATAGTTGCATCTGCAACGTGTTCCTATGCAAAGGGTCAGTATACATTTACTCCAAAGGTTGACGTATACAGGGTTAAGGTTTATCGCAAATTGCCCGTTAAACTCACCTATCCTGCAAGGCTTAAAAGTTTTAAGGATGTGGTTGTTAAAGCCCAGGTCAGTGGGATTTTGTTAAAGAGGTTTTTCAAAGAGGGCAGTTTTGTAAAGAAGGGAGAGGTTCTTTTTCTTATAGATCCAAGCACATACGAAGCTAAATTGAATCAATTAAAAGCTGAGCTTAGTGGTGCAAAGGCTGAGCTTTCCTACGCCAAAGCCAACTATTTGAGGATAAAGAAGTCCTATCTTGAGAATTTGGTCAGCAAAGATCAATACGATAAAGCTGAATTCGAGTTTAAAAGTGCGCAGGCAAGGGTAAAAAGCCTTGAGGCTCAGGTTAAATTGGCCCAAATTAACCTGTCATATACCAGACCCAAGTCGCCCATATCCGGTTTTGTGAGAATGAGAAAAGCTGATGTGGGTAATCTGATAGAAATTGGCGAGCCCCTTGTTGAGATTGTTAAAATCGATCCCATATACGCTGAATTTTCTATTCCCGACAGTGATATTGATATGATAATGGAAAATAGTCATCATCTTAAGGTTACTTTAATCGTAAATGGCAAAAGAATTGACGGCAAAATAGACTTTGTGGACAGGAAAATAGATCAATACACGCAAACATTGAAATTAAGGGCTATTTTTAAAAATAAGAATCTATTGCTTTTCCCCAATGAGTTTGCAAAAGTTGAGCTTTCTGGTGTCTTTAGGGAAAACGAGGTTTTAATTCCGCAAAGGGCTGTGCTTCAAACAACAAAGGGTCCGGTTGTGTTTTTGATTGTGAAAGATAGGGTTTTGCCTAAACCGATAAAAATTTTGGGCCAGTATAAGGATTATTTCATCGTTAAGGGTTTAAAGCCTGGTCAATTTATAGCTTTGGATAATCTGCTTAAACTTAGGCCAAATATGAAAGTTGCCGTAGATAAAACGGTCAAATGATATCAAAGTTCTTCATAGAAAGACCACGATTTGCCATCGTTGTCGCAATAATTATTGTCATTGCAGGCGTACTTTCCATTAGAAGTTTGCCCGTTAAGGAATACCCCACACTTACGCCGCCGAGGATTACGGTTAACGCATTTTACCCATCTGCCGATGCAGACACCATACTAAAAACCGTGGCTGCTCCGCTTGAAGAGGCGATAAACGGTGTTAAGAATATGCTTTACATGAAATCCACAGCATCCTACGGTAGCCTTTCAGTCAGCGTTTACTTTAAAGTAGGCACAAATCCCGACATAGCTAAAATTGACGTGAGCAACAGAATTCAAAATGTGTTGGGCAGTTTGCCAGAGGTTGTAAGGCGTTTGGGTGTTCAGGTGAGGGAGAGTTCACCTGATTTACTAAAAGCCTATGCCTTTGTGTCAACAAACAAGAAAAGGACGCTTGAGAGCTTGTCCAATTACATATTAGTCAACGTTTTAGACGAGCTAAAGAGGGTTAAAGGTGTAGGAAATGCGATTATTTGGGGTGAGAGAAAGTACTCGGTCCGCGTTTGGCTTAAACCCGACAGATTAGCAGAGCTCAACTTAACACCAGTGGATGTATATAGGGCGATTCAAGAGCAAAACGAAGAATACTCAGCGGGCGGTATAGCACAAGAGCCCACAAAGAAAACCTTTGTATTCTCTTACACTTTGAAGGGACAAAGCAGGCTAAAGACGATCAAACAGTTCAAGAACATTATCATAAGGGCGAACCCGGATGGTTCTGTTTTAAGGTTAAAAGATATTGCCGATGTGAAGCTCGGTAGCGAAAGTTACAGCGTGGCCACGTATTTTAACGGTAAAAAGGCAATACCTGTGGGCATTTTTGCTCTACCTGATGCAAATGCTTTAGAGGTATCAAAGGCTGTTGATAAGAAGCTTAAGGAACTCTCAAAGAGCTTCCCAAAGGACATAAAGTACTACACACCTTACGATCCAACGAAGTTTATAAGGCGCTCAATAAATGAGGTCATACACACGCTGTTTGTTGCCCTGATCTTGGTGAGTATCGTGATTTACCTATTTTTGGGCAATATAAGGGCAACATTAATACCGGTTTTGGCAATACCTGTCTCGATTTTGGGCTCTTTTGCAGGTCTTTATATCTTTGGATTCTCCATAAACCTTCTAACACTGTTCGGGCTTGTCCTTGCCATAGGGCTTGTTGTAGATGACGCCATCGTTGTCATTGAGAATGTGGAAAGGGTAATACACGAGGAACACTTGCCAACAAAAGAGGCCATAATAAAGGCAATGGAGGAGATTACATCGCCTATCATAGCAATAGTCTTGGTGCTTTCCGCCGTGTTTATTCCAGCGGCGTTTGTTGGTGGATTTTCGGGTAAGATGTTCCAACAGTTTGCCGTTACTTTGTCTATCTCAATGGCTTTGTCGGGATTTATAGCCTTATCCTTAACGCCTGCCTTGTGCGCTTCTCTCCTTAAAGGCGAGATAAAACCCATAAAGCCGGTTCAATTGTTTCAAAAGTTCTTTTCATGGCTCACAGATAAGTTTTCAAAGACCGTTAGTTTCATGCTAAAGATATCATTAATTAACGTTTTGATATACGCTTGCATTATCTTGCTTATAGTTGGCATAGTAAAGAAGATACCTACGGGGTTGGTTCCACCTGAGGATAAGGGTGCTATCTTTGTAATGACATACCTGCCACCCGGATCGTCGCTTAAGAGGACCGAGTATGTTTTGAACAATGAGTTAGAAAAACAGCTGATGAAATTAAAGTATGTAAAGAGTGAGTTGTCCGTTGCCGGAATAGATTTGGCTTCGATGGGCGTTGAGCCCAATGCTGCCATTACCTTTGTTGAATTAACCGATTGGAGCAAAAGAAGGGGTTTTAAGCTTAGCTCTTTGTATCTTTCTCATATTTTGATGTTTAAGTTTCTCAAAAACCGCGATGCACTCATTTATGCATTTAACCCACCACCGATTATGGGCATGAGTATGACGGGTGGTTTTGAGATGTACGTTCAAAACAGAAAGGGTGATAGTTTGTCTAAGTTTTCTGAGGGGATTAATAAGTTGGTTTATGAAGCTAATAGACAGAAGGACTTAATGAGTGTTAGAACAACATTGATGGCAGATGTGCCCCAATATAAGGTGATAGTTGATAAAGTGAAGGCAAAGGCGTTGGGTGTTAGTATATCGGACGTTTATACAACGCTTGCCATGACGTTTGGAAAGGCATACGTTAACGATATAAATATGTTCGGCCATACGTTTCATGTTAATATAGAATCCCTTTGGAAGTACAGGGAAAATACAGATGATTTTAGGTTTGTCTATGTGAGGTCTAAATATGGCTATTTGGTGCCTGTTTCGGACCTTGTGAAAATCAAGAGAACAACAACTGCCACGACGTTGCAGCGTTTTAATTTGTTCCCTGCTGCTAAAATTATAGGCCAGCCGAAACCTGGCTATACAACGGGCCAAGCAATGGATACGATGGCCAAATTGGCAAAGAGAATTTTGCCTAAAGGATACACAATTGCTTGGGCTGGGAGCTCATTGGAAGAAAAGATTGCTCAGAAAAAGGGAAACATTGCTTACATATTCTCGATCGTTTTTGTATTTTTGATTTTGGTGGCTTTGTATGAAAGCTGGATTGCCCCGATTTCAATAATGCTTACAATTCCTTTTGCTATTTTGGGTGCTGTTTTGGGCCTTTTCTTGCTCCATATGG
>WFRG01000156.1 GCA_015486705.1 Hippea sp.
AAAAAATCGGCGTAGAGGCCAGAAGAATAGGGAAAACGGGTGGTTCAAGGCTCATTATCAACGACCTTGTGGATTTAGAGATTGAAGAAATGGCAAAGGAGAATGAAAGGGTTTTAGGGGGTGTATTTGATTGGCGTGAAGAATGTGTTTGAAGGTATAGGGACGTCGGATAGAGAGATAGTCGAGAAGCTGGTAGAAAAGGGCAACGTTAGGATTGAGCGTATAGCATCGTTTGGTGATCGATCCGAGGATGGCTTTTATTACGATCAAGATGAATACGAGTTTGTTCTGCTTTTAAAGGGCAGGGCGCAATTACTTTTTGAAGATAAGGGCAAGGTTGATTTAAAAGCAGGAGATTGGCTAATAATCGAACCCCACGAAAGGCACAGAGTTGAATACACATCAAAGGACGCCCTTTGGCTTTGCGTTTTCTTTAGATGAACCAGAAATTTGAGATATTCAAAAACCCAGAGTTATTAAAAGAGATACCAAAGGCAACGGGTGTTTACATAATACGTTCCAAAGACGATGAGATACTCTACGTAGGAAAAGCAAAATCGTTAAGAGATAGACTGAGGAGCTATGTTGCCAAGTCGGGTATAGATTTTTTCAAGCAATCACTGATTAGAGAGGCAAACAGTGTGGAAATTATCATTGTCGAAAATGAGCTTGAAGCACTGCTTTTGGAATCCAACTTAATCAAACAGTACAGACCACCCTACAACGTTGTTTTAAGGGATGACAAAAGCTATCCGTATTTGAGGATAAGCTACACGGAAAAATTCCCGAGGTTAAGCATAGCTCGGCGTGTCAAAAACAAAGGCGACTTCTACTTCGGTCCGATAACACCTGTTGACAGATTGAGGGATTTGATAAATCTGCTTAAATCCACATACAAAATCGCACAAAAAAACGATAAACAGTGTCAAGGATCAAAAAATGCGTGCATCTACTTTCAGATGAACAGGTGCTTGGCGCCGTGTATCGGCAATATCTCAAGGGACGAGTATTTAAAGATAATCGACGAAATAAAATCGATACTGACAAATCCAAAGAAGATAAAGAAGCAATTGGAGCAAGAACTAAAGGAATTAGTGGATAAACTGGAATTTGAGAAAGCCATAAAAGTCAGGGATAAACTAAAAGCCATTGAATTGCTTGAGAACAAGCAGGTTGTGACGGATGTTGATGAGGATTTTACCGATGTGATAGCGTTTGCCACGCATGAGAATATCACATGTGCCTACATTATGAGTATCAGATTTTCGAACGTTGTAGGCAACAGGAGTTTTTACTTTTACGAAGGTGACATAAATAGCGACTTTATTGAGAACTTTTTGGTTCAATACTACATACAGATGAACCAGGTCATTCCGGATGTTGTGATCACAGAGGGACTAAATAGTGTTGAGACGATAAAAGAGGCCTTAAGTACGTCCAAATCTGTGGATGTGGTAATTCCAAAAAGGGGCAAAAGAAAAAGGCTGTTAGAGCTTGCAAAGAAGAATGCACAGATTAACCTTGAGATGCACCTCAATAGGTTTGAGAAGGATATGGAGATATTCAAGAAGCTAAAGGATTTGTTCAATTTAAAGAAGGTGCCTTTAACGATCGATGTTGTTGATGTCTCCCATTTGGGCTTTGAAAATGTTGTGGGTGGCATTGTTAGATATACACTTGGCGGTTTTGATAAGCAGATGTACAGGAGGTATAATCTAACGAACAAGTACGAATTTGAGGCTATGAAAGAAATTTTTTCAAGACATAAAAGACTTTTATTGGGCAGCTCAAACAGGTTAGCCGACCTTATTGTTGTCGACGGAGGGCCAATTCAAATTAAAGCGGCAAAAGATGTGTTTGGAGAGGATTATGACATTGTTGGCATAGCAAAGGAAAAGAGGAAAAGTAGAGTCATAAGATCAAAAGGAGAGGTTGAAGATAGGATCTATGTAGAAAATGAGCCTGTTGATGTAGACAGGGAAGTTTTGGAATTTCTGCAGAAATTGAGGGATGAGACACACAGGTTTGCTTTAGAGTTTCACAGGAAAAAGAGGAAGGATTATGTTTTGTCCAGTGTCCTTGATAGAATTGAGTTTATTGGTCCAAAGAGGAAAAAGGCCCTGTTTGAAAAATTCGGCAGTGTTGAAAACCTAAAAAATGCCTCTATAGATGAGATTGCCTCTGTTAAGGGTATCAGCAAAAAAATAGCTACCGTAATAAAAGAAAGGCTGCAGGAGTTTGAATAATGGCGGAGAGGGAGGGATTCGAACCCTCGGTGCAGGTTTTGCCCACACACTCGCTTAGCAGGCGAGCGCCTTCAGCCAGCTCGGCCACCTCTCCGAGATTCATGGCGGAGGAGGTAGGATTCGAACCCACGGAGCCCTCGCGGACTCAACGGTTTTCAAGACCGCCGCCTTAAGCCAGACTCGGCCACTCCTCCACTTGCGGATAAATTAATAAC